>JBEEGR010000286.1:0-5927 GCA_041166985.1 Verrucomicrobiota bacterium
GTATTTGCGCGAAGTCAGCGGAGCGGATTTTACGGCCAAGGATTTTCGCACCTGGGAGGGAACGGTGCTGGCAGTCCGGGCCTTGAGTGAATCAGAAAAAGTTGAAACCAAGGCGGACGCAAAAAAAAATGTTGTGGCCGCGGTTGCCGATGTCGCCGCGAAACTTGGCAACACGCCTGCAGTCTGCAAAAAATGTTACATCCACCCGGACGTGATTGATTCGTATCTCGATGGCACATTGGCCGAAATTGTGAAACCGGGCGCAAAAAAAATTTCCGGTTCCAGTCATCTCCAGGGCGAGGAAGTGGCCGTGCTGCGTTTATTGCAGAACCAACTTACGCTTGAACAAAAACTTTCCCGATCGCTCAAAAAAGAAACTGCGGTTCGTTAGCGGAGCGTCGAGTTGCACTCGGCTTAAAACGTGAAACTTCGTAGCGGCTTCTCGGCAGAGATCCGCAATAATGATGACCTGCAGCGGTCTGCCGACGCGCCGCTACGCATCCATGGTTAAAGAATTTCGACTTTGCGCGCCACGTCCATAAACTGTTTCCAGCCGAATGAAAACGTTTTCCCCATTGCCACGGTCGTTTTACCAGCCATCAGCGGAAGCCGTCGCGCCGGAATTGCTCGGGCATTTTCTGATTCGCAATACGCCCGAGGGAATCTGCGGCGGCGTGATTGTGGAAACTGAAGCTTACCTGTGCGGCGACCCGGCCTGTCACGGCGCGCCCGGCCCGACCGCGCGCAACCGCGTTATGTTTGGCCCGCCGGGTCGCGTGTATGTTTATTTGATTTACGGATTTTATTTTTGTGTGAACGCGGTGTGTCAGCCGGAAGGCGTGGCGGAAGCGGTTTTGATTCGCGCCGTTGAAGCCACTTTCGGTGAAGAATTCATGCGGGGGCAACGGCCGATAAAAAATTCTCACGACCTGACGAACGGCCCCGGCAAATTATGCGTGGCGATGAACATCACGCGCAAACTGAATGGCGTGGATTTGTGCGATGCGCGCAGTCCGTTGTTTATCGCAAAAAATCCGAGCGTCAAAAAAATCCGCCGCGAACACGGCCCGCTGATCACGACGACGCGCATTGGCATCACGAAAGCGGCGGATATGCCGTTGAGATTTTATCTGGGCGGAAGCGCGTTTGTTTCACGGTGGAAGAAATGAGAAACCGCCAAAAAGAACCAGCCGGAGCAACGCGCTGCGCAATCCAAATTTAATCGCGAATCCGCGCTTGACGCGAGGCCTGAATGTGATTGCATGGCAGCCATGAAAACGAAAATTTTCGCAGCTCTTCTGGGACTCGCTCTTATCACGGCGGGTTGTGTGGATACGGTCTCCGGTCGCAAGACTGCCGGCGTGCCGTTCATCAAAGATAAAATCGAAGCGCGCTATGAGCGTTCGGTGGATGATTGCTTCAATGCCGCCAAAGCGGTCATCACGGAAAGCGGCGTGCTCAACAACGAAGGCATTCTGCACGATCAAACCAACCTCGTGAAAACAGTGGAAGGCAAAGTGAATCAACGCACCGTCTGGGTTCGCATCGAAATGGTGGAACCAAAAATCACCGCCGTCTCTGTCCAGACCCGCACGCCTGGCGGCGGCTCGGACATTGATCTGGCCGCGATGATTGACAAACAAATCGCGCTAAAGCTTGTTCGGTAAGCCGCGCTTCAACCCGATATCCTGTTCGTAAGAACCAAGCTTCACCGCCTGGTTCTTTTGTTTTCCCTTCAACTCGAGTTTCAAATGCTCGATGCGGTTGCGTGCGATATTTTCCGCGGCCGAGTTTGGGAATTGATCCGTTATGCGCTGCAACGTTTTTCGCACCGTCTCATAATCGCCCGTATATTCCACCTGCAAATCCGCGAGTCGGTTCAGCCATTGAACAACGCGTTTGCCGGGCTGATTCGGGAGCTTGATCAAATCCTCGAACTGGTCCGCCGCGAGATCGAAACGGTTGTAATGCTCCGCATAAATCAACGCCAGTCTTTCCCGCGCTTCGGTGTCCAACGGATGTGAACGCAGATGCTCGACCAGTTCCCCCGCTTGCTTCGCGGCGTCCGCTTCGGCTGGTTTGGGATGAAACTTTGGGTCCAGCAATCCCAGGTTTTGCACGCCCTCGGGCACGACGAATTTTTTGCGATCATGCGCTCCGAGGAGGTGCTCAGTATTGGCGAGATGCCCGATGCGTTGGGCCGCGAGCGCGGACATTTCTGAATCCGGCAATAGCTCGCGGATTTTGTCCAGCGCCTGCCGCGCTGCTTCGGGGTCTTGCGTCCATTTCAAATACCAATCCGCCAGCGAATTCAAGGCCAGCGCGAGGTTGCGCGGTGAATGCCCTGGCTGGTTGCACAAACGATGGATGGTCATTTCCGCGGTCGGCAGATCGTGCAGGTCCTCGGCCTGAATTTCCGCCAGCATCATTTGCCCTTCAAAATCGTTCGGGAATTTTTCCAGTTGCTTCCAGATTTCGGCAATCGCTTCGGAATGTTTGCCAAGTTTCCGTTTTGAAATAGCCACGGAATAAAGCGGCTTCGGTTCGATCTCTTCATCGCCACCGTCGTAAAGCCCGCCAATGGGATTGGCGATCATGCTCGCGAGACTTTTCCGCCAGATGACGGCCAGGAAAAGTCCGCCCACGGCCGTCGCAGGAATGCCGCCAAACGCCGCGCCATAACCGCCCTGTTGCATCATCGGCCCGATGAACTTGATCATCATTCCGATCGTGATGAACGTCAGAACCCATTTGAAAATTAAAAGGCCGGGATCCTCCGCCCGCTTTAACGAGCGCCTCAACAGCAAAATGAACACGATTGCAAGAAGCCCGAGCAAAACAGCTCCGCGAATAATATGTCCGGTCTGGCTCATTAAATTACTGTTGCCGGATGATCCGGTCAGGTTGGCGCGCGCGGCTCACTGCCGTGTCATAGGTCACCAGACATTTGGCATAAAGGTCATGCAGGCAATTATCCATCAGCACCATTCCCTCTTTGCGGCTCATCTGGATGGTGTTCTCCATCTGATGTAGTTGATTTTCGCGAATTAGATTTCGCACGGCACCATTTGCCACAAGCAATTCATAAGCAAGCACGCGGCGAGTACGATCGGCGGCGGGCAATAAATCCTGAGCAATAATTCCCTGAAGCGCGTTCGCCAGTTGCATCACAATCTGTCGCTGCGAATTTCCATCGAACACTCCAACGATACGTTCAATCGCTTGCGACACACTCGGGGAATGCATCGTGGCGAGTACGAGATGGCCGGTTTCAGCCGCTGTCAGCGCTGTCGCAATCGCTTCGGGGTCGCGCATTTCCCCGACCACGATCACATCCGGGTCCTGCCGCAACACGTGAATCAGAGCTCGGTTGAACGAGCGCACGTCCGTCAGCACTTCCTGCTGCACGACGATAGCGCGCTTGTTTTCATGGACGAACTCAATCGGGTCTTCGATGGTCACAATCTTGCAGCGACGTTCGTTGTTAATGACATCCACGAGATAATTGAGCGTTGTCGTTTTGCCCGCGCCGGTCGGGCCGGTGATCAAAACCAATCCGTTCGGCCTGCGCGCAAGTTCGTCCAGTTTGGCCGGCAAACCCAACTCTTCGCGTGACGGAATCTTTTCCCCGCAAAAACGAAAACTCATTTCCGGATGACCATTGCGCCGATAAAAAGTGGCGCGCACGCGTCCCGCGCTTTTGTGCAGCAGCGAAATGCATAACTCCCATTCCTGCTCAAATTTTTTCTTCTGTTGATCGTTGAGCAGGCTGTTGGCAATGCGCGTGATCTCGTCTTCACTGAGCGCATCCTCGTCGGCAATGATGATTTCGCCGTTCACGCGAAACGCCGGTGGCACGCCGGTGACGAGGTGCAGGTCGGACCCATCAAAATCCTTTGCCGCCGACAACAGTCGATCGAGATTTTCCGTGCTCATGTTTTTTTGAATAGTCGTCGCAGCCAGTCGGGAACCAGATTTGTTTGGGAAAGTTTTACCAGACCAAGACTCGCTTCTGTGCAGCTCGGATTAAGCTGTCGCGCTTGAATGAACGAGTTGCGCGCCGGCCCTTCCAGGCCAAGTCGCTGCTGGCACCTGCCGAGTTCCAGCCACATCAAAAAATGTCCGGTGTTCCATTCCACCGCCTGTTGAAACCCTTTCAGCGCGAGCGCGAATTGTTTATAAAAAAAACGAATCCGCCCCACCAGCCAGGCCACCATCCACTCGCGCGGCGCGAGCATCTGCGCTTTTTCAAAACAATAATCCGCACACTGCTCTTTACGCGCGAGCAAAACATCGCCGCGCGCCAGCCAGATGTAAGGCGTATCCCCGCGTTCTTCGATAGAGGCGTCAGAAAAAATGAGAGCGCCTTGCAAATCGCCCGTGCGTGCCAGGGCAACGGCTTTGGCCGCCAGCAATTCGGGTTCGTTCGCAAAATGTTCAAGCGCTTTGTCCGCCCAAAGTTTTGCTTCGCTGACTTCGCCCAATTCGATCAACATGCGGACTTGTCCCGTCCACGCCGCCACATTCTGTGGATTGAATTCCAAAACTTTTCCATAGGCTCGCAGCGCTGTTTCAAAGTTTCCGTTTTCAAACGCCGAGACTGCTTCGCTGAAATAATACGTCTCGTCTTTGGTCAGCGTCTTTTGCCGACGCGACTGACCTTCAGATTCGTTGCCCAATTCGAGATTTTCAAAACGGCTCATATCAAATTCACCGCTGCAATTCTCCGGCCAGTTTAACCACGCTCGCATGACGTGCGCGGCCTTCCGCCCAGGCGCGCAGATGGCTGATTTGTTCGTCCATGGTTTTCGCCAGCGGCACGGTTTGCGACAAGGCGGTCAGCACATGTTCGGTCGTAACGTCCCGCCGGTCATAAAACGCATCGTAAAGCGCGCTGTTGATTGCTTCCTCGATTTCCGCGCCGCTGAAATCTTTGCTCGCTTCGGCGAACGCTTCCACGTCAAAGTTCGCGGCATCGCGCCCACGTTTCGTGATGTGAATTCCAAAAATCTCCGCGCGCTCCTCTTTGCTCGGCAAATCCACGAAGAAAATTTCATCCAGCCTTCCTTTGCGTAAAAGCTCGGGCGGCAATTGGGAAATGTCATTGGCCGTCGCCACGACGAACACAGGTGCAGTTTTTTCCGAAAGCCAGGTCAGGAAAGTTCCGAATACGCGCGCGGTTGTGCCGCCATCTACCGCGCCGGAACCTTGCGAACCGGCGAAGGCTTTATCAATCTCATCCACCCACAAAATCGCCGGTGCGACCGAATCGGCCACGGCAATCGCGCGACGCACATTTTCTTCCGAGGAACCGACGAGACTGCCAAACATGCGACCCATATCGAAACGCAGCAAAGGCAATTGCCATTGAGTTGAAACGGCTTTTGCGCAAAGGCTCTTGCCACAGCCCTGCACGCCGAGCATCAGGATTCCTTTCGGCGCAGGCAAACCAAACTCGCGCGCTTCTTCGGTGAACGCGGCGGCGCGTTTGTTCAGCCATTCTTTCAACATCGGCATCCCGCCGATGCTGTTGAAGTCTTCGCTGGCGGCATAATATTCCAACAGCCCGCTCTTGCGGATGATCTGTTGCTTCTCGGCAAAAACCTCGCTGATGTCATCACCGCTGAGACGACCGCTCTTGACGATGATTTTAGCAAAAACATTTTCCGCTTCGCCAAGCGTCAGGCCGAGCGCCGCCTGCAATAGCCGCTCGCGACCGGCTTCGTCCAAATCAATTTTCACTTTCGTATGCATCAGGTCGCCCGCGATTTTGTCGAGCAGCGCGCCGAGATCTTCGCGCGAAGGCAACGGATAATTCAGCACCGTGATTTCTTTTTCCAGCTCAGTCGGAATCTCCAGCACCGGGGAGACGAGTAGAATGGTCTTGTAGCTGTTCTTCAAGTGCAGCGCGATTTCCTTGAGCTTGC
>JBEEGR010000287.1:0-6958 GCA_041166985.1 Verrucomicrobiota bacterium
GGTGAAAATATTTCTCCGTGTTCAAAAGAATTCAATCGCGTTGTTAACACAAAATTAAAGCGGGTTTGTGCCGTGTAAATTTTTCATATACAATTTTTTTAATCCACTTTTAAAGACTACGACTTCAACGACTTGGATGTTTCCTGACTTTCGCTGGCACCCCCGTTGCTAAAGGGCGTGTGCTGAACCAACACCGGAAAACCTGTGCGCGGCCAAAGCGAAGTGGTCCGCGTACTTCACATAAACCCAGTTGCATGGTTTGGTCGTGCGCAAACTAAAAACTATGAAGAAAATCGAAGCAATCATAAAACCCTTCAAACTCGAGGAGGTCAAAGACGCTCTCGGTGAAATCGGCATCGAGGGAATGACCATTACGGAGGTGAAGGGCTTTGGACGCCAAAAAGGCCATACGGAAATTTACCGTGGCAGTGAATACACGGTGGATTTTTTGCCTAAAATTAAAATCGAACTCGTCATCAGCGATGGCCGGGTGGACGCGGCCTTGAGCGCGATCATCAAGGCGGCCAAGACGGGAAAAATCGGCGACGGCAAAGTCTTTGTCAGCGCTGTGGAAGAGTCGGTTCGTATTCGCACTGACGAGAAGGGAGACAGCGCTCTTTAATTTCAACCAACCATGATTTCTTTGCCTGAACCTATGAAAAAACTTTTTACGACAATTGGAACGCTCACTCTGCTCGGCGCTTTAAGTTTATCCACTCTGCGCGCGCAGGATTCAAATTCCATGGCCGGCATGGCCATGACCAACGCGCCTGCTGCGGATACAAATGCCGCTGCAGCAGCCACCACTGATCCCGCGACTGATCCCGCTGGTCTAACGACTGGCAAAGCCAGCGATGTGCCGGGATTCATCGTCAGCGCGCCAACCGAACTGGCCGGTGACGATTTGAAAGACACCAACAAGGTCGCGACCTACACGGATGCCAAAAAGGCAGCCGATGATTACGCGGCCCAGGCAAAGCTTGAACCGCTGGCGGTGAAACTCGCAGATGGCGTTGGTCACAATCGCGTGGCGATCAACTTCATGTGGACGCTCATCACGGGCTTCCTGGTTATGTTCATGCAAGCGGGTTTCGCGCTGGTTGAAACCGGTTTGTGCCGCGCAAAAAACGCGGGCCATACCATGTCCATGAACTTCATGATCTATCCGATGGGTATGCTCGGATTTTATGTGTGTGGATTCGCTTTCATGTTCGGCGGCCTTGGAGCGCTCGGCACGCTGGGTGGTTACGGTGGATTAAATCATGAAATAACCATCAACCTCTTTGGTCATCCCTTCGGCATTTTGGGATGGAAAGGTTTCTTGCTCCAGGGTGCCGGTTATGACACGGCGGCTTTCGCGCTGTTCCTCTTCCAAATGGTGTTCATGGATACAACGGCCACGATCCCGACCGGCGGCGCGGCGGAACGCTGGAAATTTTCCGCGTTCATGATCTACGGTTGCTGCATTGGCACAATCATGTATCCGCTGTTCGGAAACTGGGTCTGGGGCGGCGGCTGGCTTGCAATGCTCGGCGCTAACTTCCCCGGCCTGGGTCATGGTCATGTGGACTTCGCCGGTTCATCGGTGGTGCATATGCAGGGCGGTGTTATATGCCTGATCTTCTGCTGGCTCATCGGACCGCGTCACGGCAAATACAATAAAGAAGGCAAGATCGTTCATCCGATCACGCCGCATAATATCCCGATGGTGATGCTCGGCACATTCATTCTGGCGTTCGGTTGGTTCGGCTTCAATCCCGGTTCGACTCTGGCCGGCACTGACCTGCGCATCGCAGTGATAGCGGTCAACACGATGATTGCCGGATCCACCGGCGCATTGGCGGCCACGCTTTATATGTGGTGGTTCAAGACCAAGAAACCGGATCCGTCCATGATGTGCAACGGCATGTTGGCCGGTCTGGTGGCGATCACAGCGCCTTGCGCTTTTGTCAGCGCGGGTGGAGCAGCCATCATTGGTCTCATCTCGGGCGTTCTCGTCATTGAATCGGTGTTCTTCTTCGAGAAAATCGGCATTGACGATTGCGTCGGCGCGATCTCGGTTCACGGCGTGAATGGCGCCTTTGGCTGCCTCTCGATCGGCTTGTTCGCCGATGGCACTTACGGCGACGGCTGGAATATGGTTCCTGGAACCGTGCGTGGTTTATTCTACGGCGGCGGCATGGGGCAGTTCTGGGCGGAATTGATCGGCGTGGTAACTTGTTTCATCACGTTGTCCATTCTCTCGCTCATCGTTTACTTCATCGCTGAGAAACTCGTGGGTAATCGGGTTTCGCTCGAAGATGAAATCGAAGGTCTCGACGTTCCTGAAATGGGCGTGCCCGGATACGCGGGCATGGTCATGGATAAACAGGCGGAAACTCCGATGTCGAAGGTTTAAGAGTGGGGAAATAAAACTAACTATCGCTGCGCGAGAGTTCATCTCTCGCGCAGCTTGTTAAAAAAGAAAGAGAAAACTATTATGACCCAAGGACTCATCAATATGATCGCAGAAATCACAGCCCTCATTGCCGGGGGCATCATTGGGGCCGGTTTTGGAATGGTTCAAGACGCTGCCCGCCGCCACAATGAAAAGCGCCAGGCCGAAGGCAAAATCAATAACATCTGGTCGCTTATGCCCGGCTCCGGCACCCGCGTGGCGTATCTTTTAATTGCGCTCGTGATCATTCAACTTATCTGCCCGCTCCTTTTTAAAGACGGCGTGCAATGGTGGGTTTCGGGCGGTCTGGTCGGCGGTTACGGCTTCATGCTCTACCGTCAACTGCGGCAAAAAATGTCAGCCCGGTAAATTATCATCCCAGCGAAATAACTCCCAACGAAAAAACCCGGCGTGTTGAACGCCGGGTTTTTTTATTTAAACAAAAATTCGCGTGGCGCTCAGTGCCGGGCTTTGGATTCCATCAGGCGATAACCAACTCCGGGTTCAGTCTCAAACAACGGACAATCGGATGTGTTCGTTTCCAGTTTTTCCCGCAAGCGCGCCATGTAAACCCGCAGGTATTGCGTGTCTTCCTGATGCGCCATGCCCCAGACTTCACGGAGAATCTGCCGGTGAGTGAGCACTTTTCCGGCGTGTTGAACGAACAGGCGCAACAAAACATATTCCGTGGCCGTCAACTTTACCGGCTCGCCTTTGAGGTTTACCCGGCGATTGGCCAGATCCACTTCCACATCGCCGAAGTGAAAAACGGATTCGTCGGTCTGGCCTTTGTTGACGCGTCGAAGCGACGCCCGCAAACGGGCCAGAAGCTCAGAGGTATTGAAAGGTTTCGTAACGTAATCATCCGCGCCGCCGTCGAGCGATTCGACTTTCTCCGTCTCACCATCCTGGACCGTCAGAATAATCACCGGTGTCTGCGTCCATTCGCGCAGGTTTTTTAAAACTTCCAGCCCGCTCAGGTCCGGCAAACCGAGATCGAGCAGGATGATGTCGTGCCGGTGCTGCGCGGCTGCGGTCAAACCCTGGCGGCCGCCAACCGCAATCGAAACGCGATAACCATTGGCTTCCAGCGCGACGGTGAGCAGGCGCTGAATCTGCGGTTCGTCATCAATAACCAGCGCGGAAAGCGGCGGCGGGGAAGTTTCAATTATGTTCATATATTTTCTTTCGGCAGATTCGGCGCGTCGGCAATCGGCATCGTGATGGTAAAAATTGCTCCGCCGCTTTTTCGGTTGGCGGCTTTGACGTTTCCGCCCTGGGCTTCAATAAATCCTTTTACAATGGCTAAACCCAAACCGGTGCCGCCGGGCGTTGCCAATGCGGTTCGATAAAATGGGTCGAAGATTCTTTCCAATTGATCTGACGGCAGTCCCAAACCGTGATCGGCTACTTCCAAAATGAAATTCTTCTGTTCGACTCGCGCGCTGATTTCAATCGGCATTGCCGGTGGAGTGTGCGTGGCGGCGTTGACGACCAGGTTGGCCAACGCCTGTTCCATCAGAACAAAGTCGGCTTTGATTAAGGGCAGACTCGGGGCCATCCGGACTTCAATCGGGTGGCCGCAAGTCAGTTTGTTATTATTGCGCAAGACGACGCGAACAACGTCGGACACATCACACCAATCAAGTTTTGGCTGGACCTGGCCGGCTTGCAGGCGGGCGGCGCTTAAAAGACTTTGCACGACACGGTTCAATCGGGCGCTGGCAAATTCAATTTCTCCCGCGAGGTTTCGCTGTTCATCGGTGAGCGGATCGGTGGCCTGGAGACTGTTGGTTGCGCTGGTGATGGCCGCCACTGGCGTGCGCAACTCGTGCGACACGGAGTTCAGCAGCGTGCGCCCGAGTCGTTCCGATTCGACGACGAGTTTGGATTTGATTTCCGCCTCGCGCTGCATCCGCAAGCGGGTGGTTAGCTGGCCCACCGTCAGTGTTACGACAAAATACGTCAGCAACATCATGTTGTCGTAGGTGTCGGAAATATTAAAAGCGAACGCCGGCGGCGCGAAAAAGAAATTCCAACCCGCCGCCGTCAGCACGGTCCCGAAAAAAATCGGGCCGCGACTGATCACCAACGCCAGCAGGACGATGCTTAATAAATAAATCAGCGCGATGGCCTGATAACCAATCCAATCCTGAATACATAAATTAAACAGCGAAACCAAAGCGAAGATAAGAAAGGCCACGACATATTGCCGCCACAACGCTGCCGGTTTGGATGTGGTTGAGGCGTCCGTGCCGCGGATGACCATGAACACTTTCAGTTTATTCGAGATCAATTTCAGATTTTCCGTCCATATCAGACTGGGGGATTGGATCGAGATCCGGCGCATCGGTTTTAGTAAAGCGAGAACCGAACCAGTTTTTAAGAAATCCAACCATTCGCCGACGCATTCTCAAAAGAATCAACAAATACCCCGAAGTCATAAACAAAAGGCGAATTCAACTGCTCAATAAGTTACTGCGTGGCTAAAATGAAACAAAGCCGATGAAATAAACAATCCCTCAACAATCATCCGAACAAATAAAAATAGCGTAAATAACTGGGAATTTGGCTTACTTCCAGTTTCCGGCTCAATGCTGGCATTACCGGTGCTAAACGCGGAGAGCCTACAACAGGCCCGTAAACAACCACAACCTATGAACGGACTGCCGGTCGAAACGAAATGGCGCTGCCAACCCAGCTCATGGTTTCGCCCTACCAGTCCCGCCATCGCAGGAAACTATGAAAAAAATCGAAGCGATTATTAAACCATTCAAGCTGGAGGAAGTGAAAGACGCCCTCGGTGAAATCGGCATTGAAGGCATGACGATTACCGAAGTCAAAGGCTTTGGCCGTCAGAAAGGTCACACGGAAATCTATCGCGGCAGTGAATACACTGTGGACTTCCTGCCGAAAATCAAACTCGAACTCATTCTCGGCGACAGCCGGGTGGAAGCGGCCGTGGCTGCCATCGTCAAAGCCGCCAAGACCGGCAAGATCGGCGACGGAAAAGTTTTCGTTTCCAACGTGGAGGAAGCCGTTCGCATCCGCACGGATGAAAAAGGAGAACAAGCCGTTTAATTAATCACGCCTGAACCTAAAACTATAAAACCCGATGAAAAAATTAATTCTACTCGCCTTAACAGCATTTACTCTGTGCGGAGCGCGCTCAACATTCGCTGCCGATGCTCCGGCCACGCCCGCAACGCCACCACCCGCTCCAACGCTTGAGCAACGCATTTCTTCGCTCGAAGCGTACGTAAGCAATGGCGATCCGACCGCCGGATTGAAAGACAAAGACGGAAAAATTCCTGACGGTCTGGTGACGCCGACCTCGGCGACTTCAGGCCCCGGCCACAACGCGTGGATGATGACCAGCTCAGCGCTGGTGTTGTTCATGACGCTGCCCGGTCTGTTCCTGTTCTACGGTGGTCTGGTTCGCCGCAAGAACATCCTGTCAGTCATCGCCCAATGCTTCGGCATCGCCGGTCTCGTGACCATTCTGTGGGTCGTCTTCGGCTACAGCATGGTGTTCGCGGACGGCACGGACATGATCAAAGGCATGGTTGGCAATATGAAATTTGCGATGCTCGCAGGTGTGGATTCGCTTCCCAATACGAATTATGCCTACTGGGTTTCGCAGAACGTCTTCTCAATGTATCAACTGATGTTTGCGATCATCACGCCCGCTTTGATCCTCGGCGCGGTGGCGGAACGCATCAAGTTCAGTGCGATTCTCCTGTTCGTCGTGTTGTGGATGGCGATTGTTTACTTCCCGCTCGCGCACATGGTCTGGGGCATCAACGGCATGATGAACGGCGTCTGGAACGCTGGCGCTTCGATTCATGCGATTGACTTCGCCGGTGGAACCGTGGTGCATATGTCCTCCGGTTGGTCGGCCTTGATTCTCTGCCTGATGCTCGGCAAACGCCTCGGCTTCGGCAAAGAAAACATGGCTCCGCACAGCATGGTGCTCTGCGCCATCGGCACGGGAATGCTCTGGGTCGGCTGGTACGGTTTCAATGCCGGTTCGGCTGTCGCAGCTGACGGTGTCGCTGCCAATGCGTTCATGACCACCACGATTGCGACTGCGGTTGCCTCGTTCGTCTGGCCGCTCATGGAATGGTTGACGCGCGGCAAGCCCAGCGTGCTCGGATTCTGCTCCGGTGCCGTTGCCGGTTTGGTTGTGGTAACTCCGGCTTGCGGTTTCATCACCGCCGGCGGTGCGTTGCTGATCGGTATCGCGGCGGGAATCATTCCCTGGTTCTTCTGCTTCAAAGTCAAAGGCTGGTTCGGTTACGACGATGCGCTCGATACGTTCGGCGTTCATGCCATCGGCGGAACTTTGGGTGCGTTGATGACCGGTATGCTCGCCCGTAATTCGGCGAATGCAAACCTCGCCACCAACTTGAAAGCTTACGTCACCGATAGCTTCTTCCAACCGCTCGTGGTGGAACAACTCAAAGCGATTGCGATCACACTGGTGCTTGCGATTGTTGGAACGGTTATCATTGGATTCAT
>JBEEGR010000288.1:0-4019 GCA_041166985.1 Verrucomicrobiota bacterium
TCCTGATGGCAAAACACCCACACCTTTTTCTCGGCTCGCCCGGTCGCTTCCGTATAATGCGCCCGACGAGTGAATCAATCCGGGACCAACGCGCAGGAACCACAGGAAGTTTCCCAGGTGGTCGAACATCTTTTTCGCCATGAAGCGGGAAAGATGGTCGCCATACTGACGGGAATTTTTGGGACGGAACATCTGACTCTCGCCGAAGACGTGGTGCAGGAGGCGCTCGCTCGCGCGTTGCAGACCTGGCCGTTTTATGGCGTTCCAAAAAATCCTTCCGCGTGGATTATACGCGCTTCGCGCAATCTCGCGCTCGATGTCGTCCGCCGCCAAAAAGTTTTTCGCGACAAGGAGCCGGAAATCATTCGGTTGATGGATCGGTCCGAACCTGCGCCCGATGAGACAGCGTTTCTCGACCATGAAATTGCCGATGACCGCCTGCGAATGATGTTCGTGTGTTGTCATCCGGTAGTTCCTGCGGATGCGCAAGCTGCGCTCGCCTTGAACACCCTTTGCGGCTTCAGCGTCACAGAAATCAGCCGCGCATTTCTCGCCACCGACGCGGCGATGGCCAAACGGTTGACGCGCGCGAAACAAAAAATTCGCGAGGCAAAAATTCCTTTTGAGATTCCCACCGGCAATGAACTGACGCGACGGTTGGACGGCGTTCTACAGGCGCTTTACCTGCTTTTCAACGAAGGTTACAAAGCTTCCCTGGGCGAAAAACTGGTGCGCGAAGAAATCTGCCAGGAGGCAATTCGCCTGACGAGTTTGCTCGTGGAACACGCTTCCGGCTGCCAGCCGAAGACACACGCGTTGCTCGCTCTGATGTTGTTGAATGCCGCGCGCCTCCCGGCGCGGGTGGACAACGATGGCAACCTGCTTCGCCTCCAGGAACAAGACCGGACGCGCTGGGACCAGCCGATGATTGCGCGCGGCTTGTTTCACTTCGCGCAGTCGGCGGCGGGTGAAGAAATCTCAGAATATCACTTGCAGGCGGGCATCGCCGCGTGTCATTGCGCGGCGAAGGATTATGAGTCCACGGACTGGTCTCAAATTTTGTCGCTCTACGATCGGTTGGTGGAATCCGATGCTTCGCCCGTCATCGCGCTGAATCGCGCCATCGTAATTGCGAACCTTCACGGGGCGCGCGCGGGCCTTGAATCTGTGGCGTCCATTAGGGATTTGGAAAAGTTGAATTCCTATTACCTCCTCTACGCGGTGATGGGCGACCTGGAGTGGCGCTTAAACAATTCAACCACGGCGGCGGCGCACTTTCGAAAATCGCTGGAACTCGCTGAACTCAAATCCGAGCAATTGTTCCTGGCAAAAAGACTTCGGGCGTGTGAAACACAAATCGCGCGTGAATGAAAATGCGCTTGGCCAACACAGCCGCTTTTCGCGGCGAATCTTCTCAGGAAACTATTTGTAAGCCACCACCGCGCTGGACGGGCCGGCGAGGTGGATGACTTCAAAGCGTTTGAAGCCAACTTCACCGCACCATTTGCGGAAGTCCGCGGCGGAATAATCGAAAGCATCGCCGAATTCGATGAGCATGTTCAACGACATGAGCAGGCCAAACACATTTTCGCGACGCGCATCGTCAATCAGCGCCTCAATGGCCACCAGCGCGCCGCCCGGCGGCAATGCCTCGTAAGCCGCGCGGATCAAATGCATTTTCTTCTCGAGATTCCAGTCGTGCAGAATCATTCCCATCGTAATCACATCGGCTTTCGGCAGCGGATCTTTGAAGAAATCTCCCGCTGCCGTCGTGATACGGTCGCTTAAACCGGCGGCGGCAATGGATTTTTTCGCAATGGGTTCCACGGGCGGCAGATCAAAGCTGATGAGTTTTAGATGCGGCTGTTTCCTGGCCGCCTCGATGCAAAGCAAACCGGTTGCGCCTCCGACATCGCACAGGGTTTTGAATTTTGAAAAATCAAACTTGTCGGCGAACGCCTCGAAGTTGATGCGCGACAACCCGGTCATCGCGCCGAGAAACTGCTCCAGTTTGGGCAGCTCGCCATACAACGCTTCAAAGATTCCTTTCCCGCCGTCTTTGGCTTCGTTCTGCGGTTTGCCGGTGCGCAAGGCTTCGGGCAGGTCGTTCCAGAATTTAAAGAGCCGTGCGTTGAGCATTTCCAGAATGCCACCGATGTAACGCGGGCTGTTGCGATCAAGGTAAAGCGCGCCGCTCGGCGTGTTGAAATACTTCGCCTCCGGGCCGTCGCCTTCGCGATCAAGGAACTTCATCGCGACGAGGGCGTCTAAAAAATCGGCGATGCCGCGCGGATGCAGCTTTAACTCGCGCCCGAGTTCGGTGCCGGTAACACGATGGCTGCCGACTTGGGTAAAAACGCCGAATCCAACGGCGGTTAAGAGAACCTTGGAGCTCCAGAAGGCGAAGGCGCTTTGTAGAATCGGCCCGTGATCAGGTGGTTGAGTATTCACAGCAATAATTTAAAGTGGGATTCTTTTAGCGAAAGAGGTTTGGCGTGGCAAGTCTTTCAGCAATGAAAAATCATTTGCGGGAACGGCGGATGATCCCGGCCTCAAAAACGTGCTTGACGGTTTCTCGCGCCGATTGAGAATCGGCGCAAATGAATCCCCGGCGAACGCTGCTTTCCATTTTCGTGCAAAGCGTCAAAAACATTTTCCGGTCATATTTTTCCGCGTTTCCCAAAGCATTGTTCATCTCCGCTTTGTTGCTGCTCATCAGCGGTTGCGTCACCAAAAAACAAACCTGGCAGGATTGGATGACCGCTCGCGAATCTGCGGCCACGAACGGCGAACCGCCAATGATTCTGGCAACGCCCGTTCTCTCCACCAATGGCCCGGCTCTGGTGCTCGCGCCCGAATACAAGATTGGCGATGGCGCCAGGGCGGGACCGGGATTCGATCTGGCGATGAGGAATCCGGATTTTCCGCAGACACATATTGAGGCGGTCTTTATTGATCTCTCAAAGCCGGCTGCAGGCGTGCGCATCAAGTGGACGGGCACAAACGCGGACTGGCCTGCCGGGCCATGGCGGGAAACGCCGGGACGCGGCGGCGAGGAAATAGATTGTGACGATCTTGAAGGCAGCAACACGGTTAATTCCCGTTGCACACCCAAAGGCGCTTTTCCGGTGGTGGGATTCGCGGACCACCTTAAGCTGACGCCGCAATGCCTTTATGCCACCTGGGTTCTTTACGCGCCGCGATTCATCGCCATCCATTCGCATACTGAACTGCCGAGAATCCCCGCCTCCTCCGGCTGCATCCGCATGCCATACGAAACCGCTAAACTCATCCACAATAACAGCCTTGTCGGCGTCACAATCATCAATATTTACGGGACGTGGCAACGGCCTCCGAGCTTCGTCAATTTCCGGTTTAAACCACATCGTTCGGTTTATTGAACCGGCATTCGGCGAATCGCATTCATTTGGCATCTGCTGCGGTTTGAAAAACGCAACGGCGTGGTTTCGATTATCTTTGCGATTGGTTGTCCTCACGCCGTGAATGCGCTTGCCCGCGACGGCTTTTCCCTGAAACATTCCGCTTGTGCTGTGTGAGTATGCAAAATTTCTCGGTGTTTTCCTGCGCGCGCCCGCTTTGACGAGTTCGGTCGTGCCGAGTTCCCGCTGGCTTGCCGCGCGAATGCTGGAAGGAATAAAATTGGAACAAGCGAAAGTTGTCGTCGAACTCGGCGCGGGCACCGGCGCCTTCACCCGCGCGATTGAACAACGCCTTCATCCCGACGCGCTTTTTCTGGCGGTCGAAATTAAAACTCAGTTCGCCGCGCATCTCACGGAAAAATTTCCCCGCGCGCAGATCGTTCACGGTTCCGCCGAACAGCTTCACGAACATCTCAGTCAGTTCGGCCACACCGTCGCCGACTGTGTCTTGAGCGGTTTGCCGTGGGCGGGTTTTCCGCTGGAAGTGCAGCAGGAAATTTTGGCGGCGGTGCATCGCACGCTGCGCCCCGGCGGGCAACTGGTCACGTTCGCTTACAATCACATGGCGTGGATGCCGGG
>JBEEGR010000289.1:0-4310 GCA_041166985.1 Verrucomicrobiota bacterium
CACCAGTTGAACCGCCGGCCGAGCGCCAACAGTAGAAGCATTCCGCAGATGGCGCCCGTGGTATCAATCAGCACGTCGCTGAACTTGCCTTCGCGCGAGGGAACGAAGTGCTGATGAAACTCATCGGTCGCGGCGTAAAGGGCGACGAGTACGATGGAGAGATTGGCTTCGCGCCACGACCACGGACGCGGATCGCGTTTCTGCGGTTTACGCAACGCATACCAGAACATCCACGCGAGCACGGCGTATTCCGTCAGGTGCGCGCACTTGCGGACCAACAGCACGACGAAGTTCACGGTGTCCTCGGACAAATGCGGAAACAGCCAGTGAAGCAAAGGCGCGATAATGCGTGAAGAATGTTGAAACGATTTTGTGTCACCGGACACGGAAAAAATCAGGACCATCCAGAGAATGGGCAGGAGCCAGTATTTTATGAACGAACGCGCTTGCGACACGGCGAACAAAAAACAATTTCCGAACGCCCGAGGCAAACTTAATCCTTTGGTTGGCGGGACAAAGGGCGCATTTTTTTGTAATCTATGACTCCCTGCCATTAACACCCCTGCTTTAGCTGGGTGTTCAGCGAACTTGCAGGCCGTCTTAACCGCTTTAGCGGTTTTCCCAATGAACAAACCGCTAAAGCGGTTCTGCTATTTCGACCGTTTATTTCACCCAGCTAAAGCAGGGTGTTAATGAAAACGCCCGTCCAGAAGTGAAGTTGTAGTTTTACATTCTAAATATTGAGGCATCGCAGCCCGTCCTCCATAGCAGCACTGCGGAGGGTGGACGCGATGCCCCTACCTTATCCATTTGCTAATGTGCGTTATCTTTGGCAGACAAACGCCATGAAACTGGGTGTGAACATTGACCATGTCGCGACGTTGCGCGAGGCGCGGTATCGCGGGTTGGGTCACGGCGAGCCGGATCCGGTCGCCGCCGCGCTCGCGTGCGAAGCGGCAGGCGCGCACGGCATCACCGCGCATTTACGCGAAGACCGGCGGCACATTCAGGACCGTGACGTGTGGAAATTGCGCGAGGTCATCGGGACGCGGCTCAATCTCGAAATGGCAAACGCGCCGGAAATTATTTCCATCGCGTTGAAGTTGAAGCCGGAGATCGTGTGCATCGTCCCCGAGCGACGGCAGGAAGTGACGACGGAAGGCGGCCTTGACGTCGCTGGCAGTGAAAAGGCGTTGACCGAGACGCGCAAAAAAATGAACGACGCCGGCATCGAAGTCAGCCTGTTCATCGCGCCGGACGAAAAGCAGATTGAAGCGTCAGCGCGCACGGGAACTCAGTTTATCGAACTGCACACCGGCGCGTTTGCGGAACAGTTTTTTGAACAGATAGGGGCATCGCGTTGCGATGACCAGACGGCGCAGCGCGATGTCCCTGCCAATTTATCGGAACTGGAACGTTTGATTGCCGCTGCGAAGCAGGCGCATTCACTCGGCCTGAAAGTGAATGCCGGGCACGGTTTGAATTACGAAAATCTGCCGCTGCTCCATCGCGTGCCGCATTTGGTGGAATTGAACATTGGACACAGCATTGTCAGCCGTGCGGTGACGGCTGGGTTGGAAGCGGCGGTGAAGGAGATGTTGCGCCTGATGTCGGATTACCGCTGATTTCGAGGCTTTGTCCGATTAACAATCTGCGCTACGAGGGAGCGCGGGAAAAGGGGTGGAATTCTTCAAACAATCGGCATGGTAGGTCTTGCACCCATAAGTTTCCATGCTACAATTCCCGCTGGTTTAACCATTATAATAAGAACAATAGTTGAAAAATAGAACCTTTTCCCGTCGTAAATTTTTAATCGTCGGTTCGTTGGCCGCAGCCGGCGTCTGGACCAGTTGCTCGAACCAACTGGCCGCCCGCACCGTTCGCGGGTTGGTCGCGCAATCACGTCGCTCCATTCTTAAGCCCAATTTCATTCCCACGCCCGCCACCTGGAACGCCAACGGCATTACTGCGTCGTGGCTGGGGCATTCGACGGTGCTGTTGAACTTTTACGGCGTAAACATCCTGACCGATCCGCTGCTGTTCAATAACGCGGGCGCGGATGTTTTATTCGGGACGATCGGACCTAAACGGCTCGTGGCTCCGGCGCTCACGGTGGACCAGTTGCCGAGAATTGATCTCGTGCTGCTCTCGCACGGGCACATGGATCATTTGAATTCGCAGACGTTGCGCTGCTTTCCGAATACGACGCGCGCGCTCACGGCGCACAACACGGCTGATCTGCTCACCGACACGCAACTGAAAATGCCGCGCGAACTGGCCTGGGGAGACAAAATGCTGGTGAAGACAGAGCAGGGTGATGTCGAAGTCGAGGCGTTCGAGGTGAAACATTGGGGCGCGCGCTGGCGGCACGACAAGTATCGCGGCTACAACGGTTATATTTTGTCGCGCGAAGGAAAGAAGATTATTTTCGGCGGCGACACGGCGATGAGCGATTCCTTCGCTGCATTGCGCGCCAAAGGTCCGTTTGAAATGGCCATCATGCCGATTGGCGCTTATCGGCCATGGGAACAATCGCATTGCACGCCGGAACAAGCCGTGCGGATGGCGGATGCTGCGGGCGCGAAGCATTTTCTGCCGGTGCATTTTAAGACCTTCATGTTTGGACGCGAGGGAGTGAGCGAGCCGATTGAACGCCTGCACGCGGCGATTGATAACCAGCGCATCGGCTGGAGCGATATCGGCCAGACGTTCAGTTTGAGCTGAATCTTTCGGAGGGACGAACTCTGTGAGTCCCAATTTGAATAGAAGTCGGGGACAAGAGAAGTCGGGGACTCGTGGAACTCGTCCCTCCGATTTTTTATCTTACCGTTTCGTATTTGCGATTGCGAAAGTCTTTGAACGGAGTTTGCAGCCACATCTTGAACCAGAGCCAGACGATGGTCCCGACGCCGCGCTGTTCGTATCGCCGCATGGAAGTCGTGGCGACGGTTTGGCGGATGTAGCGATAGCGGCCGAAACGTTTGAGCCGGCGGATCAATTCACTGTTCTCGCGCATTTCCATTTTTTCGTCAAAGCCGCCGAGCTTCATGAAATGTTTTTTCCAGCAGAGAATCACCCCCGCGCTGCCGTCGTGCAGGCCCGAGAAGTGCGTGAAATTTTTCATGAAATAAATCAGCCGGTAGGCGAACCGCGACGAATCGGGTTTCCCCTTGATCGTTCCCGCCGCATGACGCCGGGTGAAGTTGTCCGCGATGGCGCGTAACGCGCCCGGTTCGAGGAGCGTGTCGGCATCAAGGAACAGTAAAATTTCTCCCTTGGCCATGCGCGCGCCGAGATTGCGCGCGATGCCGAGACTTTTCTGCGACAGCACCACCAAACGATCGCAACGTCCGCGCGCGGCTTCTTCCGTGGCGTCGGTGCAGCCGTTGGCAACCACGATGATTTCATAGGCCGGATAATTGCGCTGATTCAATGCGTTCAGCGTTTGGCGCAGGTATTTTTCCTCGTTATGCGCGGGAATGATGATTGAGATGGTGTGCAATGAGGGAGAGCGTTCGTTCCATTTGCCGGGAAGCGTTTGTCCGGCATTTTTTGATGGAACCAGAACTTCCCCGGCCCGTGTAAGTAATTCCATAATTTCCATACGGTAAAATTCCAACGCGGCCAAGGCTTTTTCTATTAGGCAAAACCCTAAGAAACGCCAGCAGCGGGATATTGAGCAGAGCGCCTTAAAAGTTCAACGCTCTATTCCGTTGGCAGGGGAATATGCGGACGAGCTAGGCCGCGCGTCTTTAACCAATTGATTCTGACTGTAGCGTCGCTCTATGAGCGAACGGGAATCTGCAAAACCGACGGTCACAGACCGCCGCTACAGAATAAGGTGGGGCTGCGCCGCCAGCACGGCCGTAACGAATAAATCTTCGAAAAGTGGACGACGGAATGAGAGTCGCGCGAAGGAGGCGGAGTTATGATGCCTAGCCCCGCAGATTACGCAGAATTTCGCAGAGAAATAAAGCAGCGCGAACCTGCGCTGTCTGCGGCCAAAGTTTTTAAGCGGTCGTATTTCACCCGACAAAATATCCGCAGTTCACACGCTTGCATTTCATCATCACCAACTCATAGTGGATGCCGTTTAAGACTGAATACTATTGAGCGGAGGCGCTCATTTGTTGCCCGTTCTTTGCCCTGGCGGAGGCTTATGGCGGGGAATCCATTCCATGCAACGTCGGAAATTAAGGTTACGCCAACAAAGCAAATCCCTATCAACTTATGAAAACCGATTGTTTCAAAACCGTATTCCGTGCCGGCCTGATGTTATTGAGTATCGCGGCTGCGTTCAGTTTTAACTC
>JBEEGR010000290.1:0-2529 GCA_041166985.1 Verrucomicrobiota bacterium
GGGCGCTTTCCTGGAAACACATTGTGGAGCCAGTCGAGCCGTTTCTTGAGGCGGTCAATCGCCGATTAGCCCGGCAGGTCAACAAATTTGATCCGAACCTCGCTCCCTACGCTGAATACGCGCTGAACGGCAACGGCAAACATCTGCGTCCGGCCCTCGTGGCGCTCTCAGCCAATTCTCTCGGACAAGCGAACGATTCCCATGTGACGGTCGCGGTCATTATCGAAATGGTGCATCTCGCGACTCTCGTCCATGACGATGTGATGGACGAAGCGGAAATTCGTCGTGGGCGTCCGACTTTGGCTTCCAACTGGGGCAATGAAATCGCGGTCTTGTTTGGCGACTGTCTGTTTGCTCAAGCGCTGAAGTTGGCGGCAAGTTTTCCGACGCCGGAAATCTGCCGGGCCGTGGCAATGGCGACGAACACCGTTTGTTCCGGTGAAATTCTTCAGACACAGCATCGCCGCAACTTTCAATTTTCCCGCACTGAATATTTTCGCGTGCTCGAAATGAAAACGGCCGAGTTGTTCGCGCTTTCGTGCGATCTCGCGGCATTTCTCAGTGGGGCGACGCCGGTTCAGCGGTCGGCATTGCATGAATTTGGGCTGGCATTCGGGACCGCGTATCAGGTTTGGGATGATTGTGTGGATTTATTTGGCTCGGAAACCGCCGCCGGCAAATCGCTCGGAACGGACCTGGCGAAAGGCAAGCTGACTCTGCCGGTTTTGCTTTTGTGGGAACGCGCGAATTCTGTTGACCGCGCCCGATTGGAAACTTTGGTCCAAAATTGCAGGAACGGCGCATTGACGGAAGTCGGCGCGTTGCTGACGAAATACGAGACGCTTGGGCCGTCGCTCACCACGATTCGCGAGTATTTGGAACGGGCGCGACAATCGTTGCGCGTTTTGCCGGAATCACGCGGGCGCGAATGTCTATTCGGCCTCACTGATTATTTGTTGCGCCAGACCGATGCGCTGGGAGTTTGTGGCTGAGGCGGTGTTATGACAGTTATGACCGATCCAGCAACTGGCCAATCGCCAAAAAAACTTCCACCGGAAAAACCGGCTGAGACTGCTCCTGAACCCGCACCGATCGAGGAGATGGAGCTGGTCAGGCGGGCGCGTGATGGCGATCTGGGAGCTTACGACGACCTGATCCGGCGCTATCAGGAACGCATCTACGCGACGGTTTATCACATGACTTCCAATCACGAGGACGCGAATGACCTCGCGCAGGAAGCGTTCATCAAGGCTTATCAGGCGCTGAAATCTTTTAAAGGAGGTTCAAGTTTTTACACGTGGGTTTACCGAATCGCCGTCAACAAAACGATTAATTTCCTCAAGCAGCGCAAGAATCGTTCGCAGATGAGTTTGAACGACCTGGACTTCAACGCCGAGCACGATCCTGACCTGGTCGCGCTGATTTCCGATAAAACTCCGAGGAGAGAAGCGGGCCTGGCCGAGTTGCAGGAAAAATTGAACGAGGCCATGCAGAAGTTGTCTGAACCTCATAGACTGGTTGTGACACTACATGATGTGCAAGGTCTGTCGCATGAAGAAATCGCGAAAATCATGGAATGTAATATTGGCACTGTGCGGTCGCGGTTGTTTTACGCACGCCAGCAGTTGCAAGGCTATCTCACCGATTATTTGAAATAGACTATGAATCCGGATTCCGAAAATTTTGAACTGTTATTGCGGGCGCTGAAATTGAAACGCCATGAAACGCCGCCGCCGGGTTATTTTAATAATTTCTCGGGCAAAGTTATCGCGCGCATTCAGGCTGGCGAACAGGGCCAGAGTGAAAATTCGTGGTTGCGCCGGTTTTGGACCTTACTGGAAGCCAAGCCGATGGTGGCGGGAGCGTTTGGCGCGGTGGTCTGTACCTTGCTGATGGCAGGCGTTTTCGTTTCCGAAGAAGCAGGCACATCCCCGGTCGACATGACTCCGGTGGCAATCGAATCTTCTCCTTCGCTGGCCGGTTCCGCGCCTCTGGTGGCGTTTAACCAGACGGATGCTCATCCACAAATCGTTTCCAGCACCAATCCGGTTGCGCCTTCGATCAGTTCACTGTTTGACCAATTCCAGTTGAATGCGCAGCCGGCGAGCTTTCCGTTATCGAGCGGAAATTAGTTCTCGCGGTCGAAAGCCAGTTCCATCCCCGCGCCGCTTAAGGTAAGGCGGTCATTCTGAACCGTTGCGGTCATTTCCTGCGTTTTGTTATCAATGTTCAGCGCCACCGTGTATGTGCTGCTGCCACTTTCCCATTGCCCGTGATAGGCCTGTGATTCAACCGTGGGCGGGTTGCCGGGTTTGACGCGCGGAACATTTTTCAGAAAAGCCTGCTTGTCCGGCGCGGCGACGAAACTGGTTTGCGTGAAGGCCAGGTTCAGCCAACGTTTCTCAGCGGGGGAGAGACTGGGTTTTGATTTTCGCGCCAAAGCGATGGCGGCCGGTGCGTCAAAAGTCCAGCGACCCAGAATTTTTTCCGGATCATATTTCGCGGACTGCCCGGTTTCCAGAAACTGCT
>JBEEGR010000291.1:0-3256 GCA_041166985.1 Verrucomicrobiota bacterium
TTCCGCCGCGCGGATGACCCATTCCTTGCGCAGGCCGGTCGGCAACGGAATATAAACGGCATCCACCTCACGTGACGCGAGCAGCTCTTCGTAACTGCCGAAAGCGAGCGGCATGGATTCAAAGGAATCCTCGCGCTGACATTCGGCGATGAATTGACGGCTGCGTTCGACATTGCGGCTGGCCACGGCCGTCACAATCGAATTGTCCGAATGCCGAATCGCCTTCCAATTCTTGCGCGCGATTTTGGCGGTTCCTAAAATTCCCCAACGGAGTTTATTCATGGTTTTTATTGCGGCTCTCTATGAGCGTCGCGGATTTTTCCGGCGGTCACAGACCGCCGCTACAGTTTGCTGCTTCTCTTACACGTTCCAGAATCACATAGGCAATTTGCGGCTCGGTGCCAACCGCAGGCGAATACCAGATAAGTTTGCCGTTACGCTCAGTCGGATTACGCCATGTCGGCTGACCGCTCGCCAGCCGTTGTTTCACGATGCGTTCCGGTTCGCCAAGCAGCACAGGAATATCTTCCTGCGTGTGCATTCCATCGCTGATAAAAAAGGGCAAGACCACGATGTTCTTCGTCTGCGCGAGCGAAAAAACTTCGGGAATACGCGGCGATTGCTCCATGAAAACAGAATGGACAGTAGCATATTCGTTCATCGCGCGAATCAATTCCACCTGCCGGTCAATGGCTTTGCTGGAATCTTTATTTTGCTCCGTGCCGTGACCGGCGATGAACAGCGTTGTCTCTTTCGCTTTCGGCAAGCGCGGAAAAGGAAATTTTGCAATGACCTCGCGGGCGCGCGCCAGCAACACGCCGGTCATGCTGTCGTGCGTGCCGATGGGCTGGCAGTAGAGGAGAGTTGAGAGTTGAGAGTGAAGGGTTGATTGTCCGGGAGGAAAGCCAAGCTCTCGCGGAATTACTTCGCTCGCGAAGTAGCCTTCACTGATGAATAGTGGCGCGATAAAAATTTGCGGCGAGGAAACATTTGCCAAAACCTGTTTGATTTGCGGTTCCTGTTTCCAGAATGCTTCGCGAACTTCGTGAAAAATTTTGCGCCCTCGCAACTCCGACGCGTGCTGATAAACCGGGGCGGACGATTCAGTGTTCTTCGTCGAACCGTGACCGAGCACGATGAGCGTGGCTTTTGAAAAGTTTTCCTGCGGCACAGGGCAATGGTTAGCTTACACCCTTTGAAACTGCAAGTTCAGGCCATTGGATAATCGGTGGAGGTGACTCCTTCGAACCATGACTTCAAGTTCGACGACTCTCGGCCTCTCCTTCAATTTAATGCCCCGGATAAAACTTTTCGGCGAGCAACATGTTCAAACTATGCATGGCCAAAGTCAGTTCGCCAAAGGCGACGGCATTATCACGCGAAAGCTTTCCGGCTTCCATTCGCTTCTGAGTTCGTTGAAAGCGGACGCTTAATGCCACTTGTTCGTCCCTGTCGTCGAGTTGGCGAAGAATTGTTTTAACTTTGTCCGCGCTCCGCCGGGCTTTTTTTATGATGTGGATTGCGTCCGCAGTTCCAGCGCGTCCCTCTTTTACACTTTTCAAAAGCAGACAATCAAATTGACGGCAGTATTGCGGACGTTCGGAATAAATTTTGCAACGGCACCCATCGAACGCCGCGCAGGGCTGGCTGAACTTTTGATTTCCGATTTGCGATTTACGATTTTGGATCAGGGCCAACCCGAGCGAGCCAAGTCTTGGCGCGTCGTCCGTTGGCTGCAACTGGCCGTGCGCAAAAATCACGCCGTTGCAGCACAGCCCGCATTTGAGGCAAAGCTGGTTGGCATCGTCTGATTTCATCGATTCCTGATGATATAGTTTACTTTCAACTTTCCGAATATTTCTTTCACCTTGCGACGTAAACCCGCTGCTTGCTATTATTTCCGCGCTGTGGCAGCCATTGGCCGATTTCAAAAAGGTGAGGAAATCTTCTACGCCAAAGTCGTTGACGGCGAACTTTTCCGGTTGCGCGGCGATGTCTTCGGTTCTCCCTCGTTCGATCGCAAGCCGATTCCTCGTTCAGGCATCCGCACGCTCACGCCGGTTTTGCCATCAAAAATTATCGCCATCGGACTCAACTACGCCGATCACGCGCGCGAACAAAACAAACCGCTGCCGAAAGAACCGCTGTTCTGGCTCAAGGCCACGACGTCGCTGATTCCGGACGGTGCAAAAATTGAAATTCCGTTTTCAAATCATCGCACTGATTTCGAAGCGGAACTCTGCATCGTCATTGGCCGGCGCGTACGCAATGTGACGCCTGCCGCCGCCGCCCGTTACATTCTCGGTTACACTTCCGCTCAGGACATCAGTGACCGCACGATTCAGAATGGCGAAAGCCAATGGACGCGTGCCAAGTCCTTCGACACATTCACGCCGCTGGGGCCTTACATCGAAACGAAAACTGATCCGCATGATTTGACGATTCAGCTTTTTCAAAACGGCCAGCTTCGCCAGAACTCGAATACGAACCAGCTTATCTTCGACTGCTACCGAATCGTGAGTTTCGTTTCCACGAACATGACGCTCCTGCCCGGCGACGTAATTCTCACCGGCACGCCCAGCGGCGTCGGTCCGATTGAATCCGGCGACCGGCTCGAAGTGCGAATTCAGGGACTGACGCCGTTGGTGAACACGGTAAAGTAAATTCAAAGTCACCGCGTGTTGGAGTTGACCATCCGCCGTTGAGAGGATTAAGTTTGCGGCGATGAAAGCTGAGATTGAACCAATGCAGCAGCCGGTGCGCAAAGCGGTCGGCCGTCCACTCAGCATGTCCCGCCGGCTCGTTCACCTTGAAGACCTGGCCGGTTTTCTCAAAAAACACGCGCATGGATCATTCACCAAAGCCGAGGGAGATTACTTCCCAGTTCGAAAAACTGTTGGTCGCCCTCGCCGCTGACGGAGTTGATTTCGCGGTCGTCGGTGGACTGGCGATTATATTCAACGGTTATCCGCGCCTGACTCTTGATGCGGACATTTTAGTTCACAACACGCCGGAAAACCTTCGCACACTGCTGGCTTGCCTGGCGGGCTGGGGCGAAGGTTGGGCCCGCGAACTCAAGCCAGAGGACTTTATTTTCGACCAAGGCGCGATTCGCGTCATTGAAGATTTCGACCTGGATATCTTTACGCAAATGCGCGGCAAATTGCTCGAAGATTTTCGCCCGCGTTTGCGACACCTGGAAACGGGCGGCGTCCGCATTCCGTATCTCGCACCCGAAGATTTGATTTTTCTTAAG
>JBEEGR010000292.1:0-5270 GCA_041166985.1 Verrucomicrobiota bacterium
TCCACAATCAAATTACTTCTAGACAGGATTTGCCCGATTTCTAACGAGACGCTCTTAGTTGGCTTTCTGAATCCACTAAATCGTGTCAATCCTGTCTAGTTATTGTCGTTCTAGAGCGGGCGGATGATAAACGTCCGGATTGGCCGGCGGTTGCAAATCATGCTCGCCAAACGCCGGCACCGGAAATTCGCTCGGCTGTCCCGGCTTCAGGAACTCGGCCTTATCCGCGCCGCTCAGTTTTTGACTGTCGATCTTGCGCTGCAATTCCATGAACGCGTGGAGCAATGCTTCCGGCCGCGGCGGACAACCGGGGATGTAAACGTCGACCGGGATGTAACGATCGATTCCCTTGAGCACGTTGTAACCCTGCTTGAACGGTCCGCCGGAAATCGCGCAGGCACCCATCGCAATCACGTATTTCGGCTCGGGCATCTGGTTGTAAAGGCGCACGACCTGGGGCGCCATTTTCTTCGTGACCGTGCCGGCCACAATCATCAGGTCCGCCTGACGCGGCGATGGCCGAAATACTTCCGCGCCGAATCGCGCGAGGTCCCAGCGCGACATCGAAGCCGCGATCATTTCAATCGCGCAGCAGGCCAGCCCGAAACCGAGCGGCCAGACGGAATTTTTCCGGCCCCAGTTGTACAGGTCTTCCAGGGTGGTCGTGAAGACGCCCTGTTTCTGCAATTCACTTCTTAGTCCTTCGTCCATGATCAAATCGTTACATCGTGAATTGTTGAATCGTTACATCGGAGCCAATTTACGATGTAACGCTTTAACGATTCAACGCTCGTAATCATTTCCACGTCAGCACGCCTTTTTGCCAGGCCCAAATCAAACCGACCACCAGCATAAAAAGAAAAATCATCATCTCAATGAATGCGCCAATGCCCAATCCCGTGAACGCCACGGCGAAAGGCAGAAGAAAAATTGTTTCCACGTCGAAGATGAGAAAAATGATCGCGTAGAGATAATATTCCGATTTGAACTGAACCCACGCGTCACCTTTCGATTCCAGGCCGCACTCATAAGTGGCATTTTTATCCTGACCGGGCTTTTGCGGAGAAAACTTTTTCGCCCAGAGCCAAGCCAGCGCGAGCGGTGCGAGTGCAAAACCCACCGCGGCGATCATCAAGATGATTATGGGGAGGTAGGAGTCACTTGCGGCAGACATAATGTTGAATCTCGCAATTCACAATGAAACCGTAGCTATCGGCATCCGTTGAGTCAAGGAATGGACAAGATTTGTGAAGTAAAAGCCAAGAAAGATTTGCCGGTGATCAATTCTTATCCGGACGTTTTAATCCAACCGCGTGAGCGATGTCATCAAACTCCTCGCGGCTGACTTCTTCCAACTGTTTGCCTTTGGCGGCGAGCTTTTCGTTAATCTTAATGACTTTCTCCGTCATGTCCTCGTGCGTTTCTTCGGAACCACCCACCAACGCAAAATTCGGCCCGGTCGTCACGCGCTTGTGACCGTCGGAATCGAGTCCGACGCCGAGCATCACCGCTTTGCCGCGCGCTTTTTTCTTTTTGGCGTTCGCCATGAAGCCAACGTAAGGACGGATGAAATGAAGGTCAAGGAACCTCGCGCAATTTGCTGGTGCGATGTGGGAAATTCGGCAATTACTTTGTTCGTTCATGAACACGACGGAGCACACACCTCTTCCAGATCGGAAATCCGGTTTTGCCGAATCAGTCAAAGGCAATTGGCTGCGGGCGCGTCTGACTCGTCACGAAATTTCCGGTTCGCTCGGCGACATGGGACTTTTCCTGCCACTGCTCATCGGAATGGTGACCACGTGCGGTCTGAATTTCGGTGTCGCGCTGTTCTTCGCCGGCGCGTTCAACGTTTTGACCGGCCTCGTCTTCAGCATTCCCATGGCGGTGCAGCCAATGAAAGCCATCGCCGCCGTCGCCATCACCGAACATCTTTCCACGCCACAAATTCTCGCCGCCGGAGTTATCACTGGCGCGGTCATTCTTGTGCTGGGCGTGACAAATTTACTAAGCGTGGTCATGCGCTTCGTTCCCAAGTCCGTCGTGCGCG
This sequence comes from Verrucomicrobiota bacterium, assembly GCA_041166985.1. Lineage (GTDB taxonomy): Bacteria > Verrucomicrobiota > Verrucomicrobiia > Limisphaerales > DASXHY01 > DASXHY01. The sequence goes on from JBEEGR010000292.1 coordinate 2,051, forward strand.
GATTGCAATTGTCGGTTGGCCTCACTTTGATGCAGCAGGCCGTGCAAATGTCCGTGCAAAATCATCCGTGGCTCGGCGCGGACTCCATTCTCACAGCAATCATTGCTCTGCTGTTTTTATTTGTCGCGTTCGCTCGTTCCTGGGCGGGCGCGCTCTGGGTTTTTATCGCCGGACTCATTCTCGCGATCGCAACTCATCCGGGTGCGGTTTCTCAACTCTCATTCGGCTTCGGCAGTTTCACCATGCCGACCATCGCAGCGCAGGACTGGTGGATCGCGGCCAAGCGAGCGGCGATTCCGCAGATTCCGCTGACCTGCCTCAACTCCGTCATCGCCGTCTGCGCGCTGTCTCGCGATTTGTTTCCCGAAAAACCTGCGTCCGAAAAATCAGTCGCAGTCAGCGTCGGTTTGATGAATCTCATCGGCTGTCCGTTTGGCGCGATGCCGATGTGCCATGGCGCGGGTGGATTGGCCGGACAATTCCGTTTCGGCGCGCGCACCAATGGCAGCATCCTGTTTCTTGGCGCGATGAAAATGCTCGTCGCGGTTTGCTTCGGCGGAAGTTTGTTCGCGCTGCTGAAAGTTTATCCGCAATCGTTGCTGGGCGTGCTGCTGTTCTTCGCGGGACTGGAACTCGCGCTGGTTTGCCGCGATATTTCGGAACGCGAACCGGCCATCGTCATGCTATTGACTGCGGTTGTCGGCTTAGCGCTGAAGTCGGTGGCGATTGGATTCGCAGCGGGATTGGCCGTGCATTATTTCCTACTGCTCATCAAAAGGTGGAATCAGGAAAGCAGGAAAGCATGAAGCAATTCCTTACCTCGCCCGCATCCGCGACGAATTCAAACTCCCGATGCTTTACGTGACGCATGATTGGAATGAAGTGGAGGCAATCTGCGGCGAGGTGCTGATTATGGAGCGTGGGAAAATTGTGCCGAAAGAAGTAGTAAAAAAGTGACGATCATCTGGCAGGTTAACTACCCAAATGCAGCGAAGGTGACATCTTCATAAATCAAAATCGCAAATCTGTCTGCTTCGGCGGTTGCGTAGTGAAACTGACCGGAAGTGAGCTTGGCGCATGTGGCTTGCCCTCAGAATCGTAAGTAATGAGTGAAAGCGCCTTCATAACTTGCAGAGTCTCTGTGTTCGAGTAGCCGGCCCTGTCCAACACAGAAGGCGATGAAATTCCAAGGAAATCAATAAGTTCCCCATGAGAAATGCCCTCCTGCTCTCCGGTCTCAAAGTAGTTGCAACAAACCCTGATCTGAGCGAGCAGGTCATCGTGGCAGGAATTAAACTGAATTATGGCTTCGCGACAAATATGCTCGATGCGCTCTGCATAATCTTGCGGAAAGTCATTAGGGGTTGTGGGGCTCATGGCATTTTTATGAAATCAGACCTGCAAAGTTCTATCAAGGCGTATCACGGGTTCGGTCTTTTGCCAAATTTTTCGCGCTCAAGGAACTTCCAGCTTCCGAAACTCGCCGGGACGAATCGTCGCGACGGTTGATAGGATTAAAGAAGCCGCAGCCAGAATCCGACGCAGATCGTTTGTGGAAAGTTCCAAGATAGGAATTCGACGGTCGCTTAGATTTTGCTGATAACGGATGTTTTGGTCGGACGTGATGAACAGGTCAAACTCGGTTTCAGCTTTGCTCAACAAGTTGCCATTTTTTAATCCGGCCCAGCCATGCTGCTGCGCTGTTTCGCAAAGGTGGCCGGTCAAAATTTTGTGCATCGGCCACGGGACGCATTCGTCCAGCAGGATTTTCATGCCGCAGAAGATAACAGCGCAGACTCAGATTGTTCCAAAACCCGGCGTGCCATGTCGCGAGTCACGGTTGGAAAACACTCCAGGAATGTCTCAAGGCTATAGTTGCCTTCGAGATATTCAAAAAGTATTTTAACCGGAACGCGTGTGCCTCGAAAAACTGGTGTGCCACCCAGAATTTCCGGGTCAACGGTGATGAGGTCGGTGGACTTCATGGGCGCAATATAGTCTTGAATCTGCATTCATGTAAATCACTTCCCAAATAAAACACGGCTCAATCATTCGCCCCGCGAATCGGCACGGTCAGTTGCTTGCCATTGTCTGCCGGACCGAGCTTTAGAAGAAACGGCACCGCGATTTTTGCCCATTGTTCCGCCGTGGGATAATTCGACGAGGAACCACCAAAAGTGCTTTGCAGCATCTGCGTGTTGATGATGCCGGGATTCAGCGGAATCGCCGCCATGCCGGATGGCAATTCCTGCGCGAGCGATTGCGTGAGTCCTTCAATCGCCCACTTGCTCGCGCAGTACGGCGCGACTTCCGCATCCGCCGAGCGGCCCCAGCCGGAACTGAAATTCACAATCACCCCGCTCTTGCGCTTCACCATCTCCGGCGCGAAATGACGAATCACATTCGCCGCGCCCTTCAGGTTCACGTCAATCACTTCGGAAAATTCCCGCGCGCCGATTTCCCAGAGCCGCGCGTTTTTGTTGATGACGCCGGCGTTGTTCAACACGAGATCGGGAATGCCGTGCAAGGTGAGGCACGCGCTGGCCCAGGATTTCACCGCTTCATCGGAAGAAACATCCACCGCATAAAAATCGTGCGGCTGGGCAAATTTTTTGCAGAGCAGGTCAATCTCCTTTTGCGAACGTCCGCAACCGAGCACCGTATGACCCAACGCAACAAATTCATCCACCATCGCGCGCCCCAAACCATGGGTGACGCCGGTGATAAGAATAAGTTTGCTGGCTGACATGCGGTAAGCTTGGTTCAACCGCGCGCGGTTTCAAAATGATTTTTTCGGCGCGGTTGCCAGCCTGGAATGAAAACTATTCCCGAGGTTTAAACTTCGATTCCTGCGCGAGTTGTTCCCACAATTTTTGTTCAGCTTCAGAAATTTTTTGCGGCACTTCAATTCGGGAAACCACGATTAAGTCTCCGTTCTCGCCGACGCGCTGCGGCAGACCCCGTCCGCGCACGCGCAGTTTTTGGCCGTTCTGCGTTCCGGGTGGAATTTTAATATTCACGCGGCCATCCAGCGTCGGAACCGAAATGTTCGCGCCGAGCACCGCTTCCCAGGGCGCAAGTTCGAGTTCGTGAATAAGATTGCGGTCTTTGACTTCAAAATCGGGATGTTTAGCCAGCCGCACACGCAGATATAAATCTCCCGCGCCAGCTCCGCCCGTGCCGGATTCGCCGCGACCAGCCACGCGCAGCAACTGGCCTT
>JBEEGR010000293.1:0-5620 GCA_041166985.1 Verrucomicrobiota bacterium
AACTGGTCATTTTGATTTCGCCGCTGGCTGGGCGATTGTTAAAAATTACCTGCCGATGCTGGCATTTTGCTGGTTGCTGTTCCAATTCGGCAAGGCGATTCCTGGCCGGACACTGTTCATTTTTTCAGCCACCATCGTGGCTTTACTGGCGATTGCCGTCGCGGTAGGTGGCAAGCTGGCCATGTGGTGCATAGTGGGCATCGGGCTTTTTACCTCCATCGGCTGGCCGAACATCTTTTCGCTGGCGCTCGACAGGATGGGCGTGCTGAAGGGACAGGTCTCGTCGCTGCTGGTCATGGCGGTCGTGGGTGGTGCGCTTTTGCCGCCGCTCCAGGGCAAGATCGCGGATGTACTCATCGCAGGCGGCAATCCACGCGGCCTACAATTTTCATTCATCGTTCCGATGATCGCTTATGCCTATGTGGCCTTCTACGGGGCTTATGGTCATCGTATCGGCCGACAGTCGCAGGTTCCGGTTGCGTAAGCGCTATGGCAGGTTTCGAAAAAGATGAGCGGGTGGTGATGACGTTGGACGCGGGCGGGACGAGCTTTCGTTTCTCCGCCATGCGCGGCAACAAACAGATCACGAACACCGTGGTGGTGCCTTCGCATGGCGATGACTTGAACACCTGCCTCGCAAACATCGTCAATGGTTTTGCTCAAGTGAAAAGCCAGTGCCCCGCACCGCCCGTGGCCATCAGCTTCGCCTTTCCGGGACCCGCTGACTATCCTAACGGAATCATTGGCGATCTGGGCAACCTGCCATGTTTTCGCGGTGGTGTGGCGCTGGGACCAATGCTGGAGGAGGAATTTGGCGTCCCTGTGTTCATCAATAACGACGGCGACCTTTTCGCTTATGGAGAAGCGATCGCCGGCTTCCTGCCTTATGTGAATGGGCTGCTAGAAAAAGAGGGCAGTCCAAAACGATACAAAAATCTTTTGGGTGTTACTCTCGGAACTGGCTTCGGCGGGGGCATCGTGCGCGCCGGAGAATTATTCATTGGGGACAATTCCATAGCTGGCGAAGTCTGGCTGCTGCGTCACAAAACTCATCCGCAAATGAATGCCGAAGAAGGCGCGAGCATTCGGGCGGTGCGGGGAGTGTATGCGCGGCTTGCTGATATACCGATTGAACAGGCGCCCGACCCGCGCGCCATCGCACAAATTGCCTTGGATAAAAAATCGGCCAACGCCGCCGCGGCGGTTGAAGCATACCGCCAACTTGGCGAAGTGGTCGGGGACGCCATGGCAAACGCGCTCACGCTGATTGATGGTCTGGCGGTGATTGGCGGCGGTATTTCAAACGCGCACCAACTGTTTTTACCATCGTTGGTTGAGGAATTAAACGGCAACTACATCGGACCTAAAGGAAATATTTATCGGCGACTCGCTTCCGTGGGCTTCAATCTCGAAGACCCGACGCAACTGGAAAAATTTCTCAGAGGCTCGACAAGGGAAATCGCCGTTCCCGGCTCCGATCGCAAAATAAAATACGATCCGATTCAGCGCGTTGGGATTGGCATTTCCCGCCTGGGAACCAGCGAAGCCGTAGCCATCGGAGCCTACGCATTTGCGCTGCGTAAACTAAACGACGGCGTTAACAATTTCCGCCGCGCAAAAGTTAATTCCTCGTTGCAGGCGGAGTTGGGCGAAGATCGCACCATCAATAATTTGCCCGCATAAAATAATCGCAACCGCGCGCGCCTCCTCGAAAAAATGGACCTCCGCGAATTGTGGCGACGACTTGTCTTTTCGCTGCTTGCCTGCTGCGACGATGACCCGAAATGGTTGGCGTATGGACGAAGGTGGAAAGAGTGAGGCAGTCGGGATTTTCTCGGTGGCAAATGCCAGAATCATTCCATGAAGCCTTGGTAATTCTCTGGCAGGCTTTTCTTCATCAAGGCGATTTGAGGCGGGCAAGAAAGCGTTAGGGTTGGAGATCGAAAATAATTAGCCGCTCGTTTTGGATCAGACAGCGAAGTTGGTCGCGCAAATGCCGATGAAAACCTGCGTAATGTTCCAGCCACCAAAACGCCGGCCAGCCAAAGACGATGTAATGTGCACCCGATTGATGCAGCCGCTCGCACTCGAGAATGGCTGTCGCATCATCGGCCGGTGTTCCCCAGTAGATTCCATCGTGTTCCAGAAAGGGAATCGCCTGCCGCCCGGGCGGCGCTTTTCGAGGCCACTCATCTTGATCCACTAAGATGAAGCTTTCTCCGGTCGGAATCAGGTTGGCGATTTCCGCAAGGGCGGCGCTGTTCTTGTCCGCTGCCGAATAAGTCAATGCACCCGACTTTAAAACGCAATGCACATATTGATTCGGGAGCCAGATGTCTTCCAGGGAGAAATGCTTTATTGCCAATCCGGTTTTTGCCGCCACTTCATGAAGGTGTGGCAGTTCAATGATCTCATCAATGATCTGAAGCTCATCAGGACGATGCTGGCGAAGGTAACGTTGATAATCAGGGCTGGGGAATGTCAGAGCCACAGCGGATTCAGGTCGCATGACAGCGGTAAGATTTTGGAAGAATCTTTCGTGTAGATCGAGCGGCAGATGTTCCAGCACATCCACCATCACCACCAAGTCCACGGGCGCCGGAAGCCATGCCTTTAAGTCTTCAAATCCCGCGCCAACATCGAGCGCGCGAAATTGCGCGTTGGCCGCTTTGACCCGGTCGCGCGCGAGCGCGATGGCCAGGTCGCTGATGTCGCACGCCGATACGAAGCCGCGGACAGCAACGCGGGCGATCTGCTCCGCGACCAGGCCGGTTCCACAACCGATTTCCAGAACCTGGCTGTCTTCGTGCACCAACGGCAGCATGCGGGCAATGGCTTTGTCTATTCTCAGGTTTCCGTTTTTGGCGTAATTGTGCGAGCGCTCGTTGGAGAACCGGTTGTAGAAAGCGCGAACAGCCTCTGGCTCGGGTGTTGGGTTTGTGGGTGATGTTTTGGCACTCATGATTCGCTAATCAATTTGCAATCCGGTGGTCAACCGCGTGCAGAATATTTTTCATCCAATTCGGCGTAGATGTCCAGCAAGGCGTTTAGGCACTTGGTTGTGGTAAAACCAGCCTCGACGAAGTTCCTGCCACGACTTCCAAAGGCGGCCCAACATTCGGGATGCTCGATCAGATCATTCAACCGCCCGGCCAGGACATCCGTATCGCGTTCCGGCGCCAGCCAGCCGCTTTCGCCGTCTGGAACGATTTCCGGAATTCCGCTGTGCCGCGTAGAAATCACCGGCAGCCCCGCCGCCTGTGCTTCCAACAGCGATACTGGCGTGCCTTCCTGATCACCATCCTGCGCGGTCACACTGGCAAGGACAAACAGGTGAGCCTGGTCAAGCAGTGCGCGGATGGCGGCGCTATTCAACGCGCCGTGAAATTGCACAATGCCCTCCACCGATTGCTCGCGCGCGAGTTGTTGCAATGGTTCGCGCAATGGACCGTCGCCAATGATGTCGTAGTGCAGGTTCGGATGTTTGAGCTTCACCTGGGCCAGCGCGCGGATGACATATTCAATCCCCTTTTTTTCAACCAGGCGGGCAGTGGTGACGATCCGCACTGGCTGACCATCTTCGAGTGTGCGTGGACGAAAAGAAAATTTTTCCAGATCAATTCCGTAAGACAACTTGCGAATTTTATCCGGCGGACAGCCCAGCGGCTGCAGCTTCTGCCCCATGTAATCACTATTCACCGTCACGAGATCGGCAATGGAAAAAAGTTTTTTGTAAACTTCCGGACCTTGCTTGCGCGGCACCGTCGTAAAATCGTAACCGTGAAAACTCACCAGCAGCGGCGCGCGCCACAATTCACGGGCGAAGCGGAAATTGTTTCCCACCGGGCCGAAATGCGCATGCACAACGTCATAGCGCTTTGACACGCTGCAAAGTGCTGCCAGCCGATAAAGCGCCGAGAGACTGGCCGCCTGGTAGCCGTATTCTTTCTGACTCAGCACCTGTCGGGTTAGTTGGGGCGATTTCGTCAGACAGCGCGCCAGTCGTGGCAAGGCGTTCCAGACACGGCGCCAGTTTTGGATGGGCGATTCCTCACCCGGTGGCCACGTCTCGCCCGTGAGCGGCCACACCGACAATTCCCACACGCCGGATGTGGCAGGCATATTTATGTAAGTCGTCCGGTCGAACAAATGGTACTTCTCGATTTCAGAATGTATTTGCGGCCGGACCTGGCTGCGGATTTCGGAATAAATATCCACGCTGTGCCCCAGGTCCAGCAAGCCGGTGATCTGGCGAAGAATGAAGGTTTCGGAAATTTCCGGAAACGCGCCGACGAACATCGCGATGCGCAAAGGACGGCTCATTTTCCTGGCGTCAATGTTTGGAACACCTCCGCGTAACGCGTCTTGGCCGCCATCGCGCCGCGATACCGATTCAACCCGGCGATGGCGCGATCATATTTGAAATCGGTCATTTGCGAACGGTGTGCGCGAACGGCGCGTAACTTGCGTGACATGACTGAACTGATGTCTTCAACGTCATTGTACTGCGATAACGGCGTCCAAACTTCATAGCCGAGTAATGTCGAGACCTTCACGCCACTTCCTTTTAAAGCCGCTTTTAAAATTGGCCATGCCGCCTGATGATCGGGATGCCATTCGTTTGGGTGCGGGAGAAAAATTGTTGCTGGGATAATTTGTTTCAGGATCGGGCGGAGGAGTTTGGCGGCCTGTGATTTGTTTTCTCCCAGAAACCAATCCGGGCAGCGCAAAAAAAACAGTTCCGCCAATCCCAAAATTTTCCCTGCCTTCTGCGCCTCAGATTCGCGGATTTCCCAGGCTTTTTCGCGGGGCAACCGTTTCAACCCCAATTCACCCGAAGTCAGAAACACGGCAGTGACGTGATCATGACGTTGAACATGCAACGACACGGCGCCACCGCAACCGATGGATTCATCATCAGGATGAGGAGCGATAACCAACACGTTCATAATTTTTTTTGCGATGCCGTGATCGCCTGTTCATAAACCTGGAGATAGCCTTCCACCATCCGTTTCACCGAGAAACATTGCTCAGCGCGCTGACGCACCTGGCGGCGGTCAAGCGAGAGAGAGCGGACAACCGCATTGGAAAATTCCGCCGCCGTTGCCGCCGTGCATCCCGTAATATTTTCCTCGACGATTTCCGGCACGGCTCCGAGTCGCATCGCGGCGACCGGTGTTCCGCAAAGCATGGCTTCCACAAGGACCAATCCAAATGGTTCCGGATGTTGAATCGGATAAATCAGAGCGCGCGCGCCGCCGAGAAGTTTATTGCGTCCTGCGCTGTTAACGGAGCCGATATATTGAACGGCATCTCCATCCACAAGTGGTTGGACATGCTTTTCAAAGTATGGATTCGATGGGCCAGCCATTACGAGCCGCAAACCCAGTTTGCGCGCAACAGCAATCGCTTCGAGCGCTCCTTTGCCGGATGTGAAACGTCCGAGAAAACAAACGTAATCGTCGGGCTTTTCGCGAAAGGTGAATTGCGAAACATCCACTCCATGCGGAACCACCGCCGCCGGTTGCAGTTGCGGATACGCGCTCCATTGATGGCGCGAAATCGCCGTCACACACGCATCAGGATACATGCCCCAAAGACGTGCGAAATTATCGTCCGG
>JBEEGR010000294.1:0-4648 GCA_041166985.1 Verrucomicrobiota bacterium
CCCGTCGTGGAGACGAGCACTTCGGCAGTCGTGAGAATCAGGTAAGGCACCGTTTGCCAGAGGATGCTGAGTTGCGCGCCCGCTTCGAGACGTGACTGTAACAATGCGACGACGACAAATGAAAACGCGGCGAGAAACATTCCGTAAGACATGCGTCGCAATGGCGAAGCCCAGCGTCCCATGCGCGGATAGAGCAACAATGTCAACAGCGGCACAAGAATCATGACCATCAAAGGATTCATGGACTGCATTTGTTCCGCGCCAATTTTCACGCCGAATATCGTGGTTGAAATCATTTTCTCGCCCTGCAAAACCCACGTGGAATTGGTCTGGTCGAACAACGACCAGAATGGCGGAATCAGCAAAAAGATTCCGAGAATCGGGCCGACGGATTTGGCGGCATCCACTTCCTTGGCGCTGAAACGACTGAGCGCGGAATCCCAAAAAGATTTTCCGGCTTCACGTTTCGCTGCCAGCGCATAAAGAAAGATTTTGAAGAACCCAGCGGATTTCGTTTCGCGGCTCGGCGGGACGCGGACGTAATGTTTCGTGCCCAGCCAGAAAACAAACGTGGCGAGCGCCATTAAAACTCCCGGCACCGCAAACGCCGGACTGTAGCCGTGATGATCTTTAATCCACGGAATCACGAGGAAGGAAAAGAACGAACCGATGTTGATGGACCAATAAAACGCGCCGTACGCTTTTTGCAAGAGATGCGATTGCTCAGGTTTGAATTGATCGCCGACAAAGGCCGACACGCATGGTTTGATTCCGCCGGAGCCGAACGCGATAAGCGCGAGTCCCGCGTAGAGACACCACAGTTTCCCATTCACGCCACCGCCAACAAAATCGCTGCACGCAAGAACGCCATGGCCCGCGCAGTAAAACAGCGACACCCACAAAATCGTGTGATAGCGCCCGATGAGTTTGTCCGAAAGCCACGCGCCAAACAGCGGCATGAAATAATTCGCGAAGACAAACAGATGAATGATTTCCGTCGAGACATCCGCTGACTGGCCAAGCCCGCCTTTGAGCACCGCGCCGGTGATGTAACCGGCGAGAATGCTGCGCATCCCGTAATAGCTGAATCGCTCGGCGGCTTCGTTGCCGAGGATGTATTTGATTTGCGGTGGCCAGCGGTTGGTGGTTGGTTTTGAATCCAAAGACATGGCGAATAATTTTGATCAGCCTACGCCAGCCGGGCGGCTGTGAAAAGCGGGATATGCCCCCTGGCCGGATTCGGAAGCGCTGGGCACAATTACTGACTGCGCGGCGAGCCTTTCGAGACTAGATTAGGCGGCGATGGCACCCAGATGGCGCAGGCGCATATTCCGTTTTCTCCTTTTTTTCCTTATCGGAATGGTGGTGCTGGTGCTGGCTTCACCGCTTTGGTTTCCCTGGGCGTTGCGTCCGGCCGCAAAATCGCTCGGGTTAAAGTATTCCGGTTATGAGCGAAATGGTTACGGACGATTCAGCCTGACCAATGTCACGTTGCCAACCAAGGCGGGTGAATTTCACGCCAACCATATCGAAGCGTTCGTTCCCACGGCCTGGCTGTGGCATCTGCTGGCTCGGGGCAAAGCCCGGCCGTTTTTAAAAATCAATGGCTGGAACTTTGCGGCGCAATCCTCATCCAACCAAACCGCTGCCGCTGCGTCGGTTTATACCAATGTCACCCAGCTCGAATCCAAGCTCGAAACACTCGCGAAGTGGGTTCCGCAAGTGGAACTGACCAACGGAACTCTCCGCGCGAATGGCTCGACGATTTTTCTTCCGCAAGCCGAATGGGCAAACGGGAATTTGTCGGCGCGAATCATTTTTCCGAACGATCATTCGTTCGCGGTGAAGGCAACACGCAACTCAACCAGTCCCTGGAAAATTTCCGTGCGAGCCGATGCGCTCGACTTTCACGGCGAACTTTCCATGCAAAAAACGCATTCCGCGTTGCGCGCCGCCGGGACATTTTTCTGGCTGAGCAATCGCATCGAACTCGCCGCCGAATTTTCGCGCGCGGGGACTCTGCCCCAAACCGCCCGCCTCACGGCGGATTCTTTCGACCTTCCTGCCAGCCTGTTCAGGCTCAACCAATATAGTCATGTGATTGGCGCACTCGACGCCACCTGGAACACCAACCGCTTCGCGCTGAATCTCCGCGCGCAAGCAGCGACGGGATCGCCGGATTTGCCACCGCTCGACTTTGAAGCGCGCGCTTCGGGCGACACAAACTCCGCGCTGATCGAAGTGTTTAAAGTTTCCGCGCCGGGTCTGTTGGCGAGTTTTTCCGAGCGCACACAAATCCAATTTCAACCGCCATTCCTCACACAACCGGCAGCGCTAAACCTTTCCATGGATCTCGCGCGGCAACAGTGGTTTCCCGGGATTGGAACGTTGCAAGGCAACGCCGCGCTGTTTCCGGTGGAAAATAAATTCCCGCGCATCACGTTTCAATTGACCGGCAATGGAGTCACCGTTTCCAATCTCGAAACCCAAACCATCGCGCTCAAAGGTGAATTCAACTGGCCGCAACTCACGCTCACTTCGGCGCAAATGGTCGCGAGGGACGGTTCGGAGGCGTCGCTGACGGGCACGTTGAACGTCGCCGATAAAACTGTGCAGGACGGCACGATGAATTATACCGGCACCTTTGGCAGTAAGTTGTTGCCCACTGGATATTCCTTCGACCACGCGACGGCACGGGCGCAATTCAGTGGACCGCTCTCAGCACTGACGCACTCCGCGCGAGTTGAGATCGCCGGGGTTAAAATTTCAAAATCGAAACCAATGCAACTCAACGCCAACTGGAGCGGTGACGGACGGAATCTCAATCAGATAAATCTCGTTTTGAAAGCCGGCGACTCGTCGCTCACGTTCGTCGGAGCACTCCAAGCCGGCGGCGCAACCAACGATGCGACGATTTCCAATCTGCAACTCCACACCGTCGCAGGCGCGGACTGGCAACTCAGTCAGCCATTTCATGCCGCGTTCAACAAACTGCGCAGTGTCGCAACCACAAACGTCTGGTCGCTTGAACTTGCGCCAGTGGCATGGAACAGCGAACACGGCTCAATGACCGCCGAGGCGAACATCGTGTGGCCCGAGCGAGGAAATTTTCGGTTGGCCGCACAAAATCTTACCACTGGTTTGTTGAAGGATTTTTTTTCGCTGACCAACTTCGACGGCACGCTCAACAATTTTACGCTGCAAGGCGGGTGGACGAACGGTCCGATGGTGTTTGATCTCGCAGCGGAGGCAACAGCCAAAACCGGCCCGCCTTCGGAATGGCTGGCGCAGGTAAGCGCGAGTGGCAACGACCAGGGTATCGTGATTCGGCAACTCTCGGTTTCATCCGCCACGCAAAACGTCGTTCGCGCGCAGGGCAACCTGCCGGTTTTTTTCCGGCCCGCGTCGGCTGGAGAAATCGTCCAGATAAATACCCGCGCGCCGCTGCAGTTTCAGGCGTTCACGGAAACCAATTCGCTGCTTTGGGATGAACTCGCGCGCCTGAGCAGCGTGCAACTCCTCCAGCCCGAGTTGCGCTGCGACCTGACCGGCACGTGGGAAAATCCGCAAGGCCGCCTGACGTTGACCGCTCGGAAAATTTATTTCGCGCAGACCAACCGTCCGTTGCCGGAAATCGAAAATCTTAATTTCCAATTGGACGCCCAGCGGAACGATTCCGCCGTTTCCAAACTGACAGCGCTCGTCGCCGGACAGCCGGTGAGCGCAAGCGCGCAGGTCCCGGTAGGGCGGGAATTCTGGTCCGCCTTGTTGCGGCGGCGAGCGTTGCCCGATTGGCGCGAAGTGACGGCGCAATTGAAAATGGAAAACGCCCAACTCGCGGCATTTGCCCGGTTGACGCCGGAAATTCTGACACCGCAAGGCGAGGCGAACGTGGACATCCGCCTGGAACATGGCGAACTGCGCGGCGAAGTGAGCATCACAAACGCCGCCACGCGTCCGCTGGCCGCGCTGGGTCCGGTGCGGGAAATTCAAGGCCGGCTGGTGCTCAGCGGACACACGGTCACACTGACGCGGCTCAATATTGAGATTGGCGGACAATCGTTGACTGCGGAGGGAAGCGCTGAGTTAAACGAAAATCCCTGGCAGCAGAAAACAATTCCGCCGTTTCACATTCATGCTTACGGAACCAATCTTCCGCTGGTTCGCCAGGATGGCGTGGTCATTCGCGCGGACTTGAATCTCGCCATCACGAACTCGGCGCCAGCGAATACCCTGATCACCGGCACGGTGCGATTGCGCGATAGTTTTTTTCTCAAGAGTCTGCAGGATCTGGTGCCGGGCAGAACCGTCGCGCCCGAAAGGCGACCGCCGTATTTCAGCATTGTCGCCGAGCCGATGGCGCAGTGGCGGTTGGCGTTGCGCGTGGAAGGGGACCGGTTTTTGAAAGTCCAAAGTCCGGTTTTCCGCGGCACAGTTTCCACGAGCACGCGGCTGGAGGGCACGTTGAAAGAGCCGCTGGCGTTGGGCGAAGTGCGGGTGAATTCCGGCGCGGTCACATTTCCGTTTGGCCGGCTGGAGCTTAAGCAGGGCTTCGTTTCGCTGACGAGCGACAATCCTTTTCATCCGCAATTGTTCGTGACGGCCGCCGCGCAACGCATGGGTTACGATATAAAAATGGAAGCTACCG
>JBEEGR010000295.1:0-6523 GCA_041166985.1 Verrucomicrobiota bacterium
ACTGTCATCACCGCCACTGTCGCCGTCCTGGCCGGAGCTGGAATTTACGAAGCCCGCCAAGCATCGCGACTGCGACAACAAGTTCAAACGCTCCAGCACCAGCAAGCGCCTCTGTCAGGGCAAATCCAGCAGTTACAAAGTGAGCGAGACGTGGCAAAAATGCGACTGACGGCTTTGACCGATGAAGCTGTGCAAATAAAAAACAATACTGCTGAATTGCTGAGATTGCGCGGGCGGGCTGGATCATTACGACAAGCGGAGCAAGAAAATATCAAACTCTCCAAGCAACTGGAGGCTCTTTCTCAACAGCTTTTGGCCACTGAGAGTGATGCAGCCGTAACAAGATCAAATCGCACGCAGTCGCTCCTCAAAATCAAGAAAGACTTAGCAAGCGAGCTTGGATTATCCGTTCAAGTTTTCTGGGCTCACCACCAACGCCGAATGCCCGCCACCATTGCTGAGGCTCTTGCATATTCCGACCTCAAATGGGAAACGCGTGCTGTGGCCGAATCGAACGGTATCAGCGCGAATCAATTTGAAATGCTTGGAAATGAAATCCCCGAAGTTTCGGAGAATCTCAGAATCCTTATGCTTCGAGAAAAAGAGCCAGTTAGCCAATATGACGGCACATGGATTCGCTTTTACGTAGATTCCACTGCGAGTGTGGAGATTCCAGTCAGCACGAACGGGGACTTTACTGTGTGGGAGCGGGAAAACTGGTCCAAGCGGATACCCCATTGATTGGCTTGGTAATGATTGCCGCTTCATTCACGGCGTTGGTTGCTTCACCTTCAACTCACCGCTTAGGTCGCGGAGTTGTTCGTCCCGGCCGGGACAACCGGAAATTAGCCAGCCACAACGTGGCTGGTTGATCGTGCAAATGGAAAATCGTCCTGAAGGGACGGCGGAAACCCGGCACGCCCTCCCTCGTCGCTCCGCGACTTGAATCAATCACATGCGCAACCAGACACCTCGTGTCTGGCTAATTTCCGCTGCCGCTTCGCGGCACGGATTACGCCTTCAGTGCGGGCGGCGGCGTCGCTGCCGGTTGCTTCACCTTCAACTCGATGTGCAGGTCGCGGAGTTGTTTCGGCTCGGATGCTCCACCACACAATTTCTGTCGGATTTTCGGAGTGGCGGTTACTATTCAATGAGTGAACAGCCTGACTGACCAACAACTCCTAAGTGACTACTCCGATCACCGCTCAGAAGCGGCCTTTGCCGAACTTGTGCGGCGGCATATCGACTTCGTTTATTCGGCTGCGCTTCGGATGGTTCGGAACACACATCTGGCCGAGGATGTAACTCAAGGCGTGTTTGTAGCTGCGGCACAAAGTGCCCGCCAATTGGTTGATTGCTCCGTCCTGCCCGGCTGGTTGCACCGCACCACGCAAAACCTCGCGGCCAACGTCGTCCGCTCGGATGTGCGCCGTCGTGCCCGCGAACAGGAGGCTGCCGTCATGAACGAATTACTTTCCGTCAACCCGGACGCCAATTGGGAACACATCGCCCTGCATCTCGACGCCGCGTTGGGTGAATTGAGCGAGCCTGACCGCGACGCCGTGTTGCTCCGCTATTTCAAGAACCACGACCTCCGCACCGTCGGCGCAACCCTCGGCATCAGCGACGATGCCGCGCAAAAACGCGTGAGCCGCGCTGTGGAACGCTTGCGCGAGTTCTTCGCCAAACGCGGCATCACGGTCGGTGCGAGCGGACTCGCCGTTGTCATCTCCGCCAACGCTGTTCAAGCCGCGCCGGTGGGATTGGCTCTGACTATTTCAACCGCCACCGCTCTTGCCGGAAAAACTCTCGCCACCACCGCAACTGCCACCGCAATCAAAACCATCGCCATGACCACACTGCAAAAAACTGTCATCACCGCCACTGTCGCCATCCTTGCCGGAACGGGAATCTACGAAGCCCGTCAAGCCGCGCGACTGCGCGAACAAAACCAGACGCTGCAACAACAGGCACCGTTGGCCGGACAAATCCAACAGTTGCAACGTGAACGTGACGACGCGACGAACCGGCTGGCAGCATTGCAGGGGGAAAACGAACGGCTGAAGTCAGGGCAGACGTTGGCCGAGCTTCTGAAATTGCGTGGTGAAGTAGGTGTGCTTCGGCGGCAATCTGTTTCGAGCGAAACCAAGACGAAGCCGCTCTTTGCCATGGCTCAATTG
The DNA here is from genome assembly GCA_041166985.1 of Verrucomicrobiota bacterium. Lineage (GTDB taxonomy): Bacteria > Verrucomicrobiota > Verrucomicrobiia > Limisphaerales > DASXHY01 > DASXHY01. Next base: position 2,181 of record JBEEGR010000295.1, read on the forward strand.
ATGAACGATCCGCAGACAAAGGAATATCTCCGTCAGGAAAATCTGCGACGGCTGAAGGAACAATATGGTCCATTGTTTAAGGAGTTAAAACTCACGCCTGAGGAAGTAGAAAAGTTCATCCAGCTACACGACGATCAATGGCTGAAGGCCAGCGAGGTGAGTTTAGCGCTGGCTGCGAAGGGAAATGTAGACCGGGAAGAGACGCTCAGGGCCATGACCGAACAAGCCATGGCCGAAGCATATAAGGAATTCGAGAACCAGTTGCGATCACTCTTGGGGGATGCAGGGTACGCGCGATACATTGAATCAAACAATGAAATACCAGGTCGAGCCACCGTCAAACAGTTGGATAGTCAACTGGGAGACAACCGATTGAGCGATGATCAAAGAGAGCGTTTGATCCAGCTCATAAAAGCCGAACCGTATCGCGGCGTCGTGGTAGATGCCTCGCAGGAAGATCTCGACAAATATTTTCAGCAGCACGCGGAGACCGACCAGCGCATTGTGGAACAGGCCGCCAGCTTTCTGTCCCCACAACAATTGGCTGGCCTGGCCACCATGCAGAGCAACAACATAAGCCAGGAAAGATTGAGTCTCGCCTATCAAAAACTCATCCTGAAAAACCCGTCCATAAAATGATTTGCGGCGCCTTCCGATTTATTTCAGCACCTTTGCTGCAAAGCCGCCGCGGAATTGCGCGGCGGCGAAATTGATTTTCCTTTTCCCTTTCCCTGTCCGATTTGTTTGCCTGCGGGTACTATTCGGTGAGTGAACGACCAGACAGACCAGCAACTATTGCGGGATTACGCGGAACGCCAGTCCGAAGCCGCCTTCGCCGAACTCGTGCGCCGGCACGTTGATCTGGTTTATTCCGCCGCCATGCGGATGGTGGGTGACCCGCATCTCGCCAAGGACGTGACCCAAGCCGTGTTTGTAGCCTTGGCGCAGAATGCCCGGCAGCTCACAGATCATCCCGTCGTATCCGGCTGGCTGCATCGCACGGCGCAAAACATCGCGAGCAAGATTGTCCGCACCGATGTACGGCGTCGCGCCCGCGAACAGGAGGCTGTGCTCATGAACGAATTGCTTTCCGCCGAACCGAACATTGTCTGGGAACACATCGCCCCACACCTCGACGCCGCGCTCGGCGAATTGAGCGAACCGGATCGTGGCGCTCTGTTTCTCCGCTACTTTGAACGCAAATCCGCCCGCGAGATGGCGCAAACTCTCGGCATCAGCGACGACGCTGCGCAAAAACGTGTGAGCCGCGCCATAGAACGTCTGCGCGAATTTTTCGCCAAACGCGGCGTCACCGTCGGCGCGAGCGGACTCGCCGTCGTCATCTCCGCCAACGCTGTCCAAGCTGCGCCGGTGGGTTTGGCCCTCACCATTTCCACCGCTGCCGTGCTCACTGGAACAACCCTTGCCACCACCGCAACTGCAACCGCCATCAAAACTACCGCCATGACTGCATTTCAGAAAACCATCGTCGCTACCACCATTGCCGTCCTGGCCGGAGCGGGAATCTACGAAGCGCGCCAGGCATCGCAACTCCGCGAACAAAACCAAACGCTCCAGCAACAGCAAACTCCCTTTGCTGCGCAACTCCAGCAATTGCAACGCGAGCGAGACGAAGCGACGAACAGGCTGGCAGTCTTGGGCAAGGACAATGAACGATTGAAACGCAACACGGCCGAACTGCTGAAACTTCGCGCACGAGTCACCAGCCTGCTGAAAAGCAATCAAGAACTAACAGCTCTGACAAATGACTCCTCGACTGCGGACTCAATCTCCGTTGATGAGAGAGACTATGCGATCCCAGACTCATGGGCCAACGCAGGCCTTGAGACGCCAACAGCCGCAATCAGGACTTACCTGTGGGCCATGTCCAATACTAACATTGCGAAGCTTAAGGAGGTGCTCTCACCTCCGATTAGAGATCGCGACAAAGATGCTTTCTGGGAATTGTTGGACAAGCAGGGGCTAAGTATGAGTACAGGCTTAAAAGGTGCTCGTGTAGTGGAAGCAAAACGAATTGGAGATAACAACAGCAACGAATGCCTGTTCATGATCGAGATCATAGAGGAATCAACAACAACAACAGAAACAGGCGATCCGCTCGGTCTGATGAAAACCATGAACACACAACCAGTAATCTTACGTCGCACTGACGGCGTCTGGCGTGTTGCTATGACCGGCAATCGAGAGTTATCGCCTGAGGAGATAGCCGAAGATCACGCTGAAGCCGTCGAGATGGAAAAATCGGAAGCTCCGCAATGATCGCATTACTTTGTTCGGAGCGCGGCTGTGTCTGAAAGACCAGCCGCAGCATACCGAATTAAACTGGCGCACGAGAACCTCCCAGAGATTCGTGTTTGTCGCGCGCAGCGACTGTTACTGCGGTTACTGCGCACGCAGTCGCGCTCCTTGCCAATCACGCCTTCGGCGCGGGCGCGGGCGTCGGTTGTTTCACCTTCAACTCGATGTGCAAATCGCGGAGTTGTTTCGGCTCGACGGTGCTGGGCGAGTCGGTCATCAGGTCGGTGCCTTTCGCGGTTTTCGGGAACGCAATGACGTCGCGGATGCTCGGTGTGTTGCAGAGAATCGCGATGAGGCGATCAAACCCAAGCGCGATGCCGCCGTGCGGGGGCGCGCCATATTTAAAAGCTTCGAGCATATAACCGAACCGCGCCGTCACCATGTCCGGCGGAATTTGCAGCACTTCCTCAAACACCGTTTTCTGCACGTCGGGTTGATGAATACGAATCGACCCACCGCCGAGTTCAACGCCGTTCACAACGATGTCGTAATGCTGGCCGCGGACCTTTTTCGGATCGGTCTTGAGCAACGGGATATCTTCCGTGACCGGCGCGGTGAATGGATGATGACTGGAATACCAACGGTTCTGTTCGCGGTCGAAACCGAGCAGCGGAAATTCTATGACCCAGAGAAAATTGAACTGAGCTGGATCAATCGTGAGCTTCCCCTGCCCTTTTAAAATGTCAGCGCAATAGAGCCGGATCTTGCCGAGAATTTCGCACGCGGTCAGCCATTGGTCGGCGGCGAACAAAATCAAATCACCTTCCTCGATTTTTAATTTTGAAATCAATGCCTGCTTTTCGGCGTCGTTGAAAAATTTCACGATGGGCGATTTCCATTCGCCACCTTCGACCTTGATGAACGCGAGACCTTTCGCGCCAAAGCTCTTGGCGTATTCGGTCATTGTTTCGATCTGGCCCTGTGTCGCGCCAGCCATGCCTTTGGCATTGAGCGCCTTCACCACGCCGCCGTTGGCGACCGCGCCGCTGAATACCTTGAACGTGCTGGTTTTGAATTCCTCAGTGAAGTCCACGAGTTCCATGCCGAAGCGCGTGTCCGGCTTATCAATTCCGTAACGGTTCAACGCTTCTTCAAAACTGATGCGTTTGAACGGCGTTGGGATGTCCACGTTGAGCGCGACTTTCCAGACGCGCTGGAGCAAACCTTCGATGAGCGCATAAATGTCTTCGCGTTCAATGAACGACATCTCGATGTCTACCTGCGTGAACTCGGGCTGGCGGTCGGCGCGCAAATCTTCGTCGCGATAACAGCGGGCAATCTGAAAATATTTCTCGACGCCGGCAACCATCAGAATCTGTTTGAACTGTTGGGGCGATTGTGGCAGCGCGTAAAATGTACCAGGCTCGCGACGGTTCGGAACCAGAAACTCACGCGCGCCTTCGGGCGTGGACTTGAACAGTGTGGGTGTTTCAATTTCCAGAAAACCCTGTTCATCCATAAAACTGCGCGTGGCAATAGCGACTTTGGAACGCACTTTTAGATTGCGCGCCATTTCCGGGCGGCGCAAATCGAGGTAGCGATATTGCAGGCGCAACTCTTCGTTAACCTTGTTTGCGATTTCGGGATCGTCCACGGGAAACGGCAGCACTTCGGCCAGATTCAGGACTTCGAGCGCGGCGACGCCGACTTCGATTTCGCCGGTAAGAATTTTGGAGTTATTCGTGCCAGCGGGACGTTGACGGACTTTGCCGGTGATGCTCACAACACATTCGCTGCGCAGCGCGGCCGCTTGCGTGAATAATTCCGGGGATAAATCGGAAGGATCAAAAACAGTCTGAGTGCGGCCCTCGCGGTCGCGGATATCAATAAAGATCAGCCCGCCAAGGTCGCGGCGTGAGTGAACCCAGCCGGACAGAGTTACAATTTGCCCTATGTGCGAAGGGCGCAGTTCGTTGCAGTGATGCGTTCGTTTCATGAAATTACCGATACTGTATATCTATATAGTATCGGGGCGCGGAGGATGGCGATGAAAGTGCCGGATTTCAAAGAGATTCTTCGCCGGC
>JBEEGR010000296.1:0-5657 GCA_041166985.1 Verrucomicrobiota bacterium
CTTGGCTTCCAACGCCTCGCGATGGCTGGCCAACGCGGCTTCGGACGTGGTCAATTGCTGCGAGATGTTGGCGAGTTCATCCGTGGCGGCGTTGCGGCGATCTTCCGCCTGCGTGATGTCGGCGAGAGCCTTGGAATTTTGCGAAGCGAGTTCAGCCAGACGTTCGTCGTTGAATTGAATCCGGCTGTCGTGCCGGTCTATTTCACCTTTCAACTCAAGGCCGCGCTGCTGCATCACGCCCATCTCATGTTCCAACCCCGAAAGCCGCGCGCGCAATTGGGAAATTTCATCTTCGCAGCGCGATACGTTTGTGGAACCGGCTTCGATTTCGTCGCGCAATTTTTCCGCCGTTGTCTGGCGTTCGGTGATTTCGGATTGAAGAATGTCGAACTGATGACGCGCAAGCTGGGTGTCGAGATGCTGGAGTTCCTGCGAGAGTTGTTTGTAGCGGCGCGCTTTGCCGGCCTGTCGTTGCAACGAACCGATCTGGCGTTTCACTTCTTTGATCAGGTCGGTGACACGCAATAAATTTTGTTCGGTGTATTCGAGTTTGCGCAGCGATTCTTTTCGTTGTGCTTTGTATTTCGTGATGCCGGCGGCTTCTTCAAAAATCATCCGGCGATCTTCCGGCTTGCTGGAAAGAATTTGCGTGATGTGGCCTTGCGCCAAAATGCTGTAGCTCGTGCGACCGATGCCCGTGCCCATGAAAAGTTGCTGAATGTCTTTGAGGCGGCACGGAACTTTGTTGATAAAATATTCGCTGCCACCATCGCGAAAAATACGGCGCGTAACGGTCACTTCGTTGTAAGAAACCTCGACGCCCGCCGCGCGCAAATTTTCTTCATCCACCTCACCAAGCGTCAAAGAAACCTCGGCCATGCCCAAAGGTTTGCGACCGTCAGTGCCATTGAAAATGACATCGGCCATTTCGCCACCGCGCAAAGCTTTGGCGGATTGCTCGCCCAGTACCCAACGGATAGCGTCGGAAACGTTCGACTTACCGCACCCATTGGGGCCTACGATTGCCGTTACACCCGGCTGAAAATTGAGAGAAGTCTTGTCCGCGAAGGACTTAAAGCCCAAAACCGTTAAGTTTTTGAGATACATTGCCATAACAGAAACAAAGTTGATTCAATCTGTAAAGTGGAAAAACCACAATATGCAGGTTTATCCTGCCGTCGGAGCACAACTAATGGTGAGGAACCGTTGGTTTGGTTTGTGCCGACCCTAATTACCCTTATTGCCCTATTAAGCAGTTATTTACCGCCACAATTCAGTTTTCTGCAACACCTTTTTGGAAAAATCTTTCGACCTTTCGCATTTGAATTCATAGCGTGGGCTTCGCGTCAGGAATCCATGAACCATTTTGGGAAAAATATTTTGCAATGCGCCGCGTTGTTTTTCACGTCTGCGGGCATTGCTCAGAGTGCTGCAAACTACGAGCCGTCCTCGATTGTTCCGCCAAAAATCACGCGTGAATTTCGTGGCGCGTGGATCGCCACGGTCGCAAATATTGATTGGCCTTCCAAACCCGGACTGAGCACAGCCCAACAGAAAGCGGAACTCATCTTTCTCCTGAATCGCGCACAGCAGTTGAAACTGAATGCCGTCATCTTTCAGGTGCGTCCCGCCTGCGATGCGTTTTACGATTCGAAAATCGAACCGTGGTCGGAATATCTGACCGGCGTGATGGGCAAAGCTCCGGAACCGTTTTATGATCCGCTTGCGTTTGCCATTCAGGAAGCGCACAAACGCGGATTGGAATTGCACGCATGGTTTAATCCGTATCGCGCATTGCACAAGTCTCACGAAGGAAAAGTTTCGCAAAATCATATCAGCAAAACGCGCCCGGAACTGGTCCGGCGATTTGGCCAATATCTTTGGCTCGATCCGGGCGAACGCGAAGTGCAGGAATATTCGTTGAGCGTGGTGATGGATGTGGTGAAGCGATATGACATAGATGGCATTCAGTTCGATGATTACTTTTATCTTTCCGCTGAAGATGCGGGCGTCAGAAATCAGGATTTTCCCGATGACCGAAGCTGGAAGAAATATGGCGAGGGAGGAAGATTAAGCCGCGATGACTGGCGTCGCGAAAATGTGAATGGCTTTGTCGAGCGCGTTTACCGTTCGATCAAAGCAAGCAAGCCGTGGGTGAAATTTGGAATCAGCCCGTTCGGCATCTGGCGTCCCGGCAATCCCCCGCAAATAAAAGGCTCCGACGCGACCATAAAATATTTTGCCGATTCAAAAAAATGGCTGGTGAACGGATGGGTTGATTATCTCGCGCCGCAACTTTACTGGCCGATTAACCAAACGGAGCAAAGTTTTCCCGTGCTGCTGGACTGGTGGGCCGATCAAAACCCCAAAGGCCGTTCGCTCTGGCCGGGACTTTCCGTAGCGAATGCCGGCAAATGGAAGTCAGATGAAATTCCCAATCAAATTCGGCTCACGCGCAAACAAACCGGCGCTTCGGGCTACATCTTATACGATATGAAAACTTTGCTGCTGAACTCGCCATTATGCGCTGGACTCGAACACAGCCTTAATTCCGATGTAGCGTTGGTTCCCGCCTCTTCGTGGCTCGGAAATTCGCCGCCGGGCAAACCGAATTTTTCTGTCACCGTTTCCGCAGGAAGCTTGAAAGCGGCTTGGAGTTCGGCCAGCACAAATTCCGTGCGCTGGTGGGTTCTTCAAACAAAATCATTCAACGATTGGAAAATGGAGGTTTTTCCCGCAGAGGTGACGTCAAAAGTTTTCAACGCATCGCCCGACGTTGTTGCACTTACCGCCGTTGACCGGGTGGGTAACGCCAGTGCCCCCTCAGTAATTCAAACAAAACGAAAGCGGCCGCCTTCACAACGGATTTTGTTGAAAAAATATTAAGTGGTTTTGGAAGAGCTGTAAGCCGAATTTTGTCTTCACTCTTGCGAGCGGAGAGACTCATTTGTCTTAGCAGCCAGTACCCGGAACCCGTTTCACTTTCGCGAAACATGAAGCGAGCCGCTTCGGAGTCCCCTATTTGGCCTTGCACCCGATGGGGTTTGCCATGCCTCCTTGCTTGCGCTTGGAGCGGTGGTCTCTTACTCCACCTTTTCACCCTTACCTGAATTCTTGCGAACCCAGGCGGTATAGTCTCTGTGGCACTTTCCGTCGGGACGCCTCTCGGCGTCGCCTCCCGCGTGTATCTCCGACTGAATCGGAGTTACGCGGCATCGCGCTCTATGGAGTTCGGACTTTCCTCCTCCGGCTTGCGCCGAAAGCGATTCTCCGCCCTTCCAAAACCGGGGAAAGAATACACCAATGAAAAGTTAAAACAAGCTTGGGAGAATGCTTCGTTTCTAAAACTGTGTTGCGTGCTCTGTGTTCCGTGAATTTAATTTCACATCACGAAATACGGAACACGCAACACGTCAGTCCACAACCGCCAAATCCATATCCCGCGTGTAGTAAAGAATCCGCCCGCAGTTGATGCACCCGACCAACTCCTGTTGTCCGCGGCAACTCACCAGAATCTGCGTCGGCAATTTCATGTGGCAACCACCGCAAACGCCATGTTGCACGCCGACCACCACGTTGTCGCCCTTGCTCTTCAGCAATCGTTCGTAACGCGAACGCGCCGCTTCGTCCACCGCTCCGGCCAGTTCCTGGCGGTTCGATTCCAACTGAGCCAACTCTTTCTTTAAATTTTCTTCGCGCTTGCCAAGTTCAGCCACCTGCTCATCCATCAACTTTTTTGCTTCCGTCAGAAGCTGATTGGCTTTTGCCAGATTTTTTTGCGCGACCTCCGTCTGCTCCATCAATTCGATTTCCTGATTTTCAATTTTAAAAATCCCTTCCTTGCAGGTTTCGATTTCGTGGGCGAGCGCGCGATACTCCTCGTTCTTGCGGGTCTGAAGCTGTTGATTCGCGTATTTTTCGATCAACGTTTTTTTCGATTCAACTTCCAGTTCCAGATCTTTGCGGCGCGATTCAATCTCTTTGATTTTCAGCTTGGCGGCATCCACTCCGCTTTGCGCGCTGGAGGTTTTGGCCTTGAGCATCTGGCGTTCGGGTTCGATGTGAGCCAACTCGGTTCTGCCCCGGTTCAATTGCTGGTCTCGGTCCTGGAGGATTAATAATTTTTCAATCGTTTCAAACATTCGTCCGCTTTCTTAAATTAATAGGCATAAAAAATATCCGCCACCGCCAATCAAGTCAATGCGCCGTATTGGACGCGGTTTCATCCGGATTTAATTTCAACACATAGCTTCGACACGATGCGATTAAAAACCGGTGGCCAAGCCTTCGGCCTTTACCTCATTTGACTCGCCGTCCCTCGCTATTAAGTTACTCTGTCTCGTATGAGATTTTTACTCGTATTAATTATCGGCATCGCCATCGGCGCGGGAGCAATCTGGTATGCGCGCGAACATCGCAACCACACGCCGCTCCAACAAGCTGGTGACAAAATTGAAAGCACCGCCAAGTCCACCCGGGATACGATTTCGGACAAACTTCACTCACTGAATCTCAACGGCGACACCATCAAAGAAGAACTCGCCAAGACTGGCCGCGTCATCCGCGAAAAATCTCAACAAGCCGGCAAAGCCATCTCCGACGCTACCGCCGATGCGCGCGTCACCGCTGCGATAAAGACCAAGCTCGTTCGCGATTCTGGACTCTCAGCCTGGAACATTTCCGTTAACACGACCGATGGCGTGGTCACTTTGTCGGGCACCGTTTCCACGCCCGAGGACATTGGCAAAGCGATGGTGCTCGCTTTGGAAACCGACGGCGCGCAACGGGTCATCTCCACGTTGCAGGTAAAACCAAAATCATAATTTGAACCAAGGGGCTATGAGCACATCCGAATCCTCCATCAGCCCCACGAATCTCGCGTTTGTCGAAGAACTCTACGAAAACTTTCTGCGCGAGCCGAATTCCGTTTCCTCCGATTGGCAAAATTATTTTTCCGGCATAACCAACGGCGAAGCGAAAACGCTTGAACCGCAAATCGGGCCTTCGTTTAAGCCGCGCAGTATTTTTAATCCGCCTGTTTCAGTGGAAGGCCGCGCAACCCAACGTCCGGTGGATTGCGACACCGCTGCGTTGCAGGATCGCATCACGCTGCTGATTCGTTTGTATCGAGTGCTCGGTCATCGCATCGCGCGCGTGGATCCGCTGGGCCAGCCGCAAAAAGTCCCGACCGAACTTGAACCGGATTTTCTGCACTTCACCGAGGCCGACATGGATACGCCGGTGCAGACCGAAACCTTTGTTTACGACGGCACACTCACGTTGCGCCAGCTCATCGAACGCCTGCGCAATACTTATTGCCGCAGTATCGGCGTGCAATACATGCACATTGATTCGCTCACCGTCCGCCGCTGGCTTCAACGCCGCATGGAAGCGACCGAAAATCGCTTGCAACTCACGCGCGACGAACAACTCCGCATTCTCACGCGCCTCACCGATGCCGTCACCTTCGAAGAATTCATTCGCAAAAAATTTGTCGGCGCGAAAACTTTTTCGCTCGACGGTTCAGAGAGCCTGATTCCCCTGCTCGACCTTGCTATTGAAAAAGCTGGCGACCAGGGCGTGCATGATATTGTCATCGGCATGGCGCATCGCGGACGCCTCAATGTGCTGGCGAACATCATGAGCAAAAGCGCGAA
>JBEEGR010000297.1:0-4233 GCA_041166985.1 Verrucomicrobiota bacterium
ATCCGACCGATCATCAGCTTCACGACTTTCGCGGTCTCAGCGGACAAATTGCTTCCGGCATCATCCGCAAAGGACAGCAGGTTCTGATTCTGCCTGCCGGACTCAAGAGCGTCGTCAAAGACATCTGGACTCACGACGGTTCACTTGACGAAGCATTTTGTCCGCAGTCCATCACGATTTGTCTCGAACACGATGTGGACGTCAGCCGCGGCGACATGATTGTCGGCTTTGAAAATCTGCCTGGCCTAAATGCCGATTTGCACGCGCGCATCTGTTGGATGCATCCGAAGCCACTCCAGGCCGGCAAAAAATATTTTCTCAAGCACACATCGCAAACTGTGCAGGCGATCATCTCCACCATCGAAAGCCGGATCGATATCATTACGTTCGAACCGGAGCCGAACCCGCGCGAACTCGCCGTGAACGACATCGGCGTCATCCGCTTAAAGACCGCCAAACCGCTTGTGTTTGACGGCTACACGAACAATCGCCTGACTGGCTCGTTCATTTTGATTGAGCAAGGGACGAACGCAACCGTGGCCGCCGGAATGTTGTATCCACCGACCGAAACCGCGAAGCTGGACGATACGGATTTCGCGATTTGATTCCGAGAGGGTCGGCAGGTTGCCGATCCCAATATTATTTAGGGACGGCGACACGCCATCCCTCCCAATAATTATTTAACCAACTTCAACGCGGCGGCAGCCTCACGCAAAGACCGCCAGGAAAAGCTCTTTCTCTCTTGGTTCTTGGCGTGAGATTCTTTCGGTCGCAATTCCAGTGGATTTTTCTTAACGGCGGCATAAAATCAATTCATGGCAGAAAAAGGCGCTAATGAAATCTCTCGTGACGTACGGGTCATTTTTCAAAAGGGCAACGATGCGTTGTCGCGTGAAAATTACGACTACGCCATAGATCTTTTCAACCAGGTGCTCACGAAGGAGCCGGCGTTGTTTGAAGCGCGCAAGGCGTTGCGCACCGCCCAAGCGAACAAATCGGGCGGCGGCGGCGGGTTTTTCAAAAAAGCCTGGAGCAGCGCCAGTTCGCAGCCGCAGGTCGCCAAAGCAAAACTCGCGCTTCAGAAAAATCCTGCTGAAGCATTGCAGATTGCCGAGCAAATTCTGAACGGCGACCCGGCCAATTCCGGGGCGCATCGCATCGTGGTGGAAGCCGCCACCGTCATGGAAATGCCGCGCACCGCCGTCATGTCGCTCGACATCCTGCTCAAGAACTCACCGAAAGATAAAACGCTCGCCATCCAGTTTGCCAACACGCTGGCCGAAACGGGTGATGGCAAACGCGCGGAAAAAATCCTGATGGAACTCGCGCAGTCAATGCCGAATGACAACGAAGTTTTCATGGCGTTGAAGGATTTGTCCGCGCGCAAAACGCTCAATGAAGGCGGTTACGAAACTTTGCAGGATGGCAAAGGCTCGTTTCGCGATGCGTTGCGAAATGAAAAAGAAGCGGTGTCGCTGGAACAGGAAAACCGCGTTCAGAAAAGCGCGGATCACAGTCAAAACCTGATTGGCGAATACGAAACACGACTGAAAGCCGAACCGAACAATTTAAAACTCCTGCGCAATCTGGCCGAACTTTACACGCAGAAAAAACAATTTGATCGCGCGCTGGAATATTACGAACTCATCAAGGCGACCGACGCGGGCGGCAGCGATGCAACGATTGACCGCTCGATTGGGGAAATTAAAGTGCGCCAACTGGACCATGAATTGTCGCAGTTGAACCCGACCGCGCCCGACCACGTGGACAAAGTGGCGAGGCTGAATGCCGAGAAAACTGAATTTCAAATCAACGAATGCAAAAAGCGCGTGGAACGATTCCCCACCGATCTGGCGATTCGTTTTGAGATGGGCGTGCTTTATTTCCAGGCGGGAAAAACCAGCGAGGCAATCCAGGAATTTCAAAAGTCGCAATCGAACCCGAACAAGAAAATCGCCTCGATGAATTATCTGGCGCAATGCTTCGCCAAGCGGAAGATGTTCGACCTGGCCGCGAAAAACCTCCAATCCGCCATTAAAGAAAAGCCCGCATTCGACGAGGAGAAGAAAGATTTGATCTATAACCTCGGCACCGTCCTCGAAAGCATGGGCAAAAAGGACGAAGCCATCGAGCAGTTCAAACTCATCTACGAAACGGACATCGGCTACCGGGACGTGGCGAAGAAGGTGGATGATTATTATGCCGGGCAGTAAATCGCCTTTGCTGGCGCGTGCTCGGGTTTGAAAACAAGGTGAAGGTTGTGTTCACCAGATATTTGCTTATGAAAAAAGAATAAAATTATGAAAAAGGATAGGCTGCAAAATCCGGTGTCCATTATCCATTAGGCCACTATGCAAGAGGAGCAAAAGACATCTTGGCTGCTACGCCTGCGGGAATCCATCAAGGAGCGGAGAAAACGGCGGATGCAGCGCAAAGAAGAGCCGCCTTGGCTATTCACGACGGTATGGCGACATTGCCCCGAGAATCTACACAAAGTTGCATCCCTGATTTTTTGGATTTTAGGTATGCTGTCTATGTGCTTATTCCTTCAGGCAGTTCTGTGGGGCTTCATCGGTGGTCCATTAATGTATGCGAGGAGTCAATCGAGTGCCCCCCTTGCGATTTGGATCCGTCATTATCTGAATTGGCTTAGAGCACATCTGTCAGAAGATAATTTCGGACCCGTATATTACAGCCTTCAGATGTGTATCGCCGCGATCTTGTTTTACTTCATCAGAGTGGGAATTTGGTGGCTACGAAAGAACCCTTGGAACAAATCAGAGGAAAGCAAAGCCGACGTAACCTAATGTGAGGACAGGCTGCGGAGTTAGTGCTTCCCACAACGCAACGATCCCGCTTTAACAGAAATTCCACCAGCGCTTCCAACGCTGCCGCTTTGCCTTGAAAAATTTTCAACGACGCAAACGCCTTGTTCGTCAGTTGCTCGGCGATTTTCCGCGATTTCCCGCTGATCCCATTGATGGGCTTTTGCACTTGGATTTGCGGGCGAGTGTGATAGCCTGATCTCATGTCCGAGCGAATCATGACCAACCCTGACATTTGCAACGGTCGTCCGGTTATTCATGGCACCCGGATCGCTGTACAGACTGTTTTGGAATTTCTGGCGGCGGGTGATTCGATTGAAGATGTGTTGGAGGAATATCCGAATCTTAAGCGCGAAGATGTGCAGGCCTGCCTTGATTACGCTTCGCGCGTGATGGGGAATCATTTTTCAGTGGTCACGCCGGCATGAAAGGTTTTCTCTTCGACGAAAATCTGCCTCAGCGTTTCCAATTTTCACCCAAGCTTCCCATTGTTCCCGTTTCTCGCATCCGAAAAAATCCGACCGATTCACACATCTGGGAGTTTGCGCGTCAACAGGAACTTGTCATCGTCAGCAAGGACGCGGATTTTTCAGATCGTATTATTGTGAAAGCCCCACCTCCATGGGTTGTTCATCTGCGTTTTGGAAATTTACGCCGAAAAGAATTTCACGCTCTCCTCGCTCGTGTATGGCCGCAAATTGAATTGCTTCTTAAGTCGAATAAACTGGTAAACGTCTATTCTGATCGTTTGGAAGGAATCGGCTGATCACCGATCCCGCTTTAACAGAAATTCCGCCAACGCTTCCAACGCCAACGCTTTGCCTTTGAAAATTTTCAGCGACGCAAAGGCTTTATTCGTCAGTTGCTCCGCGATCTTGCGCGATTTTTCCAGTCCAACGATGGATGGATAGGTTGCCTTCTGCGCTTTGGTGTCTTTGCCGGCGGTCTTGCCGAGTTGCTCGCTCGTTTGTGTCACATCGAGAATATCGTCAATCACCTGAAACGCGAGGCCGACGTGGTAACCAAAATCAGTGAGCGCCTGGAGTTGCGCGGCGGTGCAGTTCGCGCTCATGCCGCCGAGGCGCGCGGAGCAACAGAGCAGCGCGGAGGTTTTGCGCTCGTGAATGTAGCGGAGTTGCTCGACCGAAGTTTTTTTTCCTTCGCCTTCCAGATCCGCGACCTGCCCGGCGATGAGTTGCAACGAACCGGATGCCTGCGCGATTTCCAAAATGATCTGCTGATGCGAATAGCGCAGCCAGCCTTTGGACTTCGCGGCGATTTCAAATGCCTGCGTCAGCAGGGCGTCGCCCGCGAGCACGGCGATGCCTTCGCCAAAAACCTTGTGGTTCGTGAGTTTGCCACGGCGATAATCGTCGTTGTCCATGCCCGGCAAATCGTCATGCACGAG
>JBEEGR010000298.1:0-6114 GCA_041166985.1 Verrucomicrobiota bacterium
CCATCCGGCGTGCCGATAATGCCGTTCGGCTGGGTCATATCTTCCGTGACGCGTTTCAAAACTTTTCGGTCGGCGCTCAAAAAATAAACCTGCTGAGTTTCTTGCGGCGGTTGTTTGTAATCCCACCATGGGCGTTTGTAAAACGGATCGGTAAAATAAATCGCACCGTCAGGACGTTCCCAGACATCGTTCGGGCCGTTGAGCGATTTGCCTGCGGATTCTTTCGTGAGGACGGTGTGTTTTCCATCCGCCGCAATGCTCCAGAGTTCGGTTTTTTCATCCGCACAGGCGAGCAGATTGCCGGCGTGATCGAAATACATTCCATTCGCGCGACCGGACGGTTTCATAAATTCAGAAAGCTTGCCGTCCACGTTCCACTTCATGATGCGATTGTTCGGCTGGTCAGTGAAAAAGACGTTGCCATCTTTGTCGCACGTTGGACCTTCGGTGAATTGGAACTCGTGCGCGAGCTGCTCAACCTTTGCGCCGGGCGCAATGACGCTGGGGGTCGAGTTTGTAGATTGAGCAAATAGCGGCAAGGTTGTCGCTAAAAGCAACGCTGCCAATGTGAGGACAGAAATCGTTTTCATTGTGGATGCCATTTCTTACGACAATCCACGCGAATCCGCACGCTTTTCTTTTTCGGGGGACACTAACGAATCACTTTTGAGCAGCCGTGCCCGGTTCTCATTATCACCCAGCTAAAGCAGGGTGTTAATTCAAAGCCTCGTAACTCAGTGATATTCCTGCAAGGTCTTCGCGCCGTAACCGGATTTTTTCAGCGCGGCGATACCGAGCGCGGCAGCCTTGGCGCCACTGATCGTCGTCATGATGGGCGTGCCAGTGTAAACTGCAGTCGTCCGGATCTTTACTTCGTCCGCGCGTGGGACCTGGCCGGAAGGCGTGTTGATGACGAGTTGCAGTTCTTTGTTTTTCAACAGGTCAATCGCGTTCGGCCGGCCTTCGCTAAGTTTGAAAATCGTTCGCACCTTCAATCCGGCCTTTTCAAAAATCGCCGCCGTTCCTCCCGTCGCGACCAACTCGAAACCGAGTTCGGAAAATTGTTTGGCAACCTCCAGCGCCTCGGCCTTGTGCGCGTCGCTCACACTGATGAACACGCGTCCGCTCAATGGCAATGGCGCGTTCGCGGCCATCTGCGATTTTGCATAAGCGATGCCGAGGTCGGCATCGAGACCCATGACTTCGCCAGTCGAACGCATTTCAGGCGAGAGTAAAATATCCTGGCCGTGAAAGCGGTTGAACGGAAAAACTGATTCTTTCACCGCCCAATACTTCGGCCAAATTTCTTCGGTGAAACCGAGTTCCTTCAAAGTTTTTCCGGCCATCACTTTCGCGGCAAGTTTGGCGAGCGGAAAACCGATCGCTTTGCTGACGAACGGCACGGTGCGCGACGCGCGCGGATTGACTTCCAGCACGTAAACCGTTTCGCCTTTCACGGCGTATTGCACGTTCATCAGACCGATGACTTTCAATTCCCGCGCCATGGCGTGCGTGTAAGTGCGGATGGTTTCGATGACACTTTTTGAAAGCGTGTGTGGCGGCAGCACCATTGCAGCATCGCCGGAATGCACGCCCGCGAACTCGATATGCTCAAGCAATCCGCCAATAACAATCGTGCCGCCGTTCGGATGACCAACGTCCGCGATGCAATCCACGTCCACTTCCGTCGCGTCTTCGAGAAATTTGTCCACGAGCACAGGACGCTCTGGCGAAGCTTCGACCGCGAAACGCATGTAATGCGAAAGTTCGGCGTCGGAGTAAACGATCTGCATCGCGCGGCCACCGAGCACGAAACTCGGACGAACGAGTACCGGATAGCCGAGCTGTTTCGATGCGATGAGCGCTTCGGCTTCGTTTGTGGCGAGACCGTTGGGAGGTTGTGGGATGTCGAGCTTGCGCAGCATCGCCGCGAACAGCTTGCGATCCTCGGCGATCTCAATGCTCTGCGGCGAGGTACCGATGATGTTCACGCCGTTTTTCTGCAAACCGAGCGCGAGGTTGAGCGGCGTTTGTCCGCCGAATTGCGCAATGGCGCCCCAGCACTTCTCCCGCTCATAAATATGCAGCACGTCTTCGAGCGTGAGCGGTTCAAAAAATAATTTATCGCTCGTGTCGTAGTCGGTAGAGACGGTTTCGGGATTTGAATTCACCATCAACGTTTCAAAGCCGTCTTCCTTGAGCGCGAACGCGGCATGAACGCAGCAATAATCAAATTCAATTCCCTGGCCGATGCGATTCGGCCCGCCGCCGAGAATCATGACTTTTTTTGTGTCGAAGTTGCCGCGGACTTCATCGTCGCCGCGATCGTAAGTGGAATAATAATAAGGCGTGTAGGCCTCAAACTCGGCGGCGCAGGTGTCCACAAGACGGTAGCTTGGCACCAAGCCGATCTTTTTCCGTTCCGCGCGAACGGCATCTTCGGTGGTGCCGGTCAAATTCGCGATTTGCTTGTCGGAAAAACCTAACGACTTTGCTTTGGCTAAAAGTTCAGAATCCATTTTAACTGTAGCGGCGGCCTATGACCGTCGCAAATTCGTCGGCGGTCACAGACCGCCGCTACAACTTACGCCCGTGCCGGAAGTTTCTTTTCAACCTTCGACTTGTCCAGAACGACATATTTCGGCAGCCCGCCTTCGGTCGGGACTTTCACTTCGCCTTCAATGAGCGGACGGGCGTATTCCACAAACTTCTCGTTCGGCATGCCGTCTTCGGAAATCCATTCTTTCGGAATGAGATGCTCGACATTGGCAATATCTGCCAGCGATTGCAGTCCCGTGCTCCATTTGATCGAACCGTCCGGTTGAACGTCGCGAATGATTTTTACCATGAATCCACTCTGGCCTTCGACGGCAGCTTTGACCGCTGCCACACCGCACGCATGGGCGTTGTTTGCATCGGTGGCGCTGGCAAAATGTGCCGCGGCGCGTTGCGCGTAACCGAGCAGGACAGTTCGGGTTTTCAAATTCATCTTTCCCTGGATGACCTCTTTGAGTTCCTCAGCCGCGCCGGCAAGAACCGGATGACCAAAGGAATCGAGCCGCGTGTGGTCGGCGCCTATTTCCTTCCCGGCTTCGTCCTTGAGACCTTCACCGACAACGACAATGCAATACTTGTTCGCGGCTACGGTCTCTTTGACTTTCGCGAGAAATTTTTCTTCGTTGAACGGCAATTCGGGCAACAGAATGATGTGCGGCGCATCGGAAGGAGAACGTTTCGCCACGATAGTGCCCGCTGCAATCCAGCCCGCCGAGCGACCCATCACTTCGATGATGCAACATGAGCCGTCATCGGTCGCCATGCTGCCGACGTCGGTCGCGACTTCCATAACGGTCGTCGCGCAATACTTGATCACCGAGCCATAACCGGGACAACTGTCCGTGTGCGGCAAATCGTTATCAATCGTCTTCGGCACGCCGATCACGCGCATGTCCCAACCGCGTTTGACGGCTTCGAGATGAATTTTATGTGACGTGTCCTGCGAATCATTGCCACCGGCGTAAAAGAAAAAGCGGATATTGTGCGCCTGAAAAACTTCGAACAACCGGTCCATGTCCTGCGCGGCTTTCTCGGGTTTCTTTTTGAAATCAATTTTGTAGCGACAGGTGCCGAGCGCGGCGGCGGGCGTGTAACGCAAGCCTTCGATGCTCTTGGCTTTTTCTTCGTTAATGTCAATCAACTCTTCATTGAGAATCCCGAGGATGCCGTTCAGGCCGCCATAGATTTCCTCGATGCACTCGTGTTTCCCGGCTTCCTGCAGGACGCCGGCGACGCTGGCGTTGATGACTGCGGTCGGTCCGCCTGATTGTCCGACCAAAAGATTTCCAACCAATTCTGCCATAATTTTTCCGTTCTCGAATTCAATTTCAATGTTCAGCCCTTAAAACCCGTCCAAAATCGAAGCGAAAACTTGCCTGTGCGCGCACTGACTGTCAAAGAGGAATTGAGGAGAAGTTGCCCGCAGAGGACAGATTCTCATCAACAGCCGAGTTTAATGAGAACCGAAATTGTTTTTGCTTGATGCCAATCGGTGGTTGGGGCTAATGAGTGCAACAAACCGAGGCATGAAACTACAGCGAAAAAGTTCGGAACAAGCATTATCGCGAGTTGAGGTTTTGGTAATCGTAACTACAACCGCTTTCTTAATTTGCATCGGCTTTTTATGGCTGATTCAGGGTCAACATCGCGCACGTTCTGTTTGCTGTAATTGCAATTTAAAACAGGTGGAATTGGCATTCAGCATTTGGGCTAACGACCACTCGAACAAAAATCCGATGCAGGTTTCAGCGACAAATGGCGGCACGCTGGAGTTGGTTGCGGGCGGGGATGTTTTCCCACACTTCCAAGTCTTGTCCAACGTATTGAACTCTCCATTTATTCTAGTTTGCCCGGAAGACAAGCAGCGTTTGCCTGCAACTAATTTCCTGGCGGGCTTCAGTGACCGGACAATCAGCTATTTTGTCGGTGTTGATGCTTCAGATGCCCTGCCTGAAATGTTTTTGGCTGGAGACCGACACATCAGCACTAACGGAGTTCCTCTACGACACGGAATACATGAACTGACCACAAATAATATTGTGGGATGGACTGACGAATTACATAAGAATACGGGCAACGTGGGATATGTGGACGGAAGCGTTCAAACACTCTCTTCAGCGGGATTGAATATGGCATTACGGAATACAGGCATTGAAACCAACCGCCTCGCTCTGCCTTAGCTTGCTATTTCCGTCTGCGTATCCGCGGTTAAACCTCCCCACGAAAATTTTCATTTCTCCCCAGCCATTTCTGCGGCATTGTGATGGTGAATATGGGCAAACGACGTGAAGCGCGGGAACGCGCAGTGCAATTTTTGTTTCAGCACGATTTGAATCCTCCCGAAAAACTCGAGGAGGCGCTGGAACAATTCTGGCATTCACAGGCCGCCGCCGCAATCGCCGAGGAAAAAGGCGTGGCCAACTGGGGCGAGCCGGTCGAATTGCCGCCGCCGACCACGGATGAAGCCGCGTTGCGCCTCTTCGCTGAACCGCTCATTCGCGGCACACTCGAATTTCGCAACGAAGCCGACGAGGTCATCAAGAAGCATGCGAAGAACTGGGACCTGCATCGCATCGCCGCCGTAGACCGAAATATTCTACGTCTCGCGATTTACGAAATGCTCCACCGCGAAGACATCCCGCCCATCGTCAGCATCAACGAAGCGGTGGACATCGCCAAAAAATTCTCCACTCAGGACAGCGGCAAGTTCGTCAACGGCATTCTCGACAAGGTGAAATGTGAACTGATGCGCCCCGCCCGGATTGTGAAGTAGTCCAAACTCATGTTCGCCGACCTCCATCTGCACACAAATTTTTCCGACGGCACCTACACGCCGGAAGAACTGGTCGCGCAGGCTGCGAAATACAAACTGTCGGCGATTGCGCTGACCGACCATGACACCGTCGAAGGTTGCGAGCGCGCGGACATCGCTTGCAAAGCGGCCGGGATTGAATTTATTCCGGGAACGGAACTGACAGCCGAGCAAAACGACAACGAGATTCACATTCTGGGTTATTTCCTCGACACACATAATCCAAAGCTGCTTTCAGAAATCGCCACGTTCCAGGCCGTGCGCCAGCAACGCATCCACGAAATGGTCGCGGCACTCAATAAATTGAATGTGCCATTGAAAGCCGAAGATGTTTTTGCGCTCGCGAATTGCCGTTCGCCCGGTCGTCCGCATGTTGCGCGCGCCATGGTTAAGGCCGGGCTGGTGGGGCATCTTGATGAAGCCTTTGAACGGTTCCTGAAAAAAAATCGTCCCGCGTGGGTGCCGAAAGCCAAGATGTCCGCGCAGGTTGCCGTTGACCTGATTCATCAGGCCGGCGGCCTCGCCGTGATGGCGCATCCCGGACTGAATCGCAGCGATGAGGTCATTCCCGATCTGGTTGAGGCTGGGTTGGATGGCATCGAATGCTTTCACACAAAACACTCGAATGCGACTTCGGAACACTATCTTGAAATCGCCGATAAACATAATCTGCTCGTGACCGGCGGCTCGGATTGCCACGGCCTGAGCAAGGGCAAGCCGCTCATCGGTGGAGTAAAATTGCCTTA
>JBEEGR010000299.1:0-7749 GCA_041166985.1 Verrucomicrobiota bacterium
GAGCTTCTCTGGAGCTTGGATGTTGGCGCTTGGAGCTTTTTTTATCGGCTCATCCGCTTTCGCGCAGCAACCCTTCCAATTTCCCACCGCCAACCGCGCCTTATTTGAAAAAGGCGCCGAAGAAAAATTCTTCGTCGGCACCGTCGGCAAAACGTGGGAAAGCGGCTGTTTCGGCTGCGTCCGCAGCGATGGCTGGCAAATGCACGAAGGCCTCGACATCCGCTGTCTGCAACGCGACAAACGCGGCGAGCCGATTGATCCAGTCATGGCGGCGGCGGATGGCACCGTCGTTTACACCAGTTCAAAACCATCGCTTTCAAACTATGGCAACTACATTGTCATACGGCATCGCATTGATGGCCTGGAAATTTATTCGCTCTACGCGCACCTGCGGGAAATTCGCTCCGGCCTGAAAGCTGGCGCCGCTGTCAAAGCCGGCGAGACTATTGCCACGATGGGCCGCACCTCCAATACGCGCGAGCAGATTTCCAAAGACCGCGCGCATGTACATTTCGAATTAAACCTGTTCATCAATGACGATTTCCCCGCGTGGTTCAAAAAGAATTCCCCTGGCGAACGCAACGACCACGGTCTGTGGAACGGCCAAAATATGCTGGGCCTCGACCCGCGCCTGATTCTTTTGTCGGAACAAAGCGGCAAGTTCAACCTGCAAAATTTCATTCGCAACCAAACCGAACTCTGCCGCGTGTTCGTGCGTAAAACCGATTTTCCCTGGCTGAAACGCTACGCGCCATTGATTCGCGCCAATCCCAAAGCGCAAAGCGAAGGCATTATCGGATACGAACTGGCTTTGAATTACAATGGCATCCCGTTTGAACTGATTCCCCGCGCTGCCTCGGAAATCAAAACCAAAAGCAAATATCAACTTCTCTCCGTCAACGAAGCCGAGCGCGCAAGAAATCCCTGCCGCAAACTCGTAATTCAAAAAGGCAGCCGCTGGGAATTGACCACGCGCGGCATCAACCTGCTCGATTTACTGACGTATTAAAGAGCCTTGTCTCAATCGGATTTCGCAGTCTTAAAACGGCGCAGCGATGCTCAGCGTTCGTTAAATCCGGTGTCCCTCGGAAAAAGCTGCTTCCCCACTTAAAAAAGAGATGCTAAATCTGAATCATTTCGTATCTTTAGTTGTCCCTTAAGAAACCTCACATGAAGATCATCTCGCATCTGGCCGGGCGACCTGTTGATCCCTCAGGGGTTCCTTTTTCCAAATTATCCCGCGCTTTCTCATTGATCGAACTGCTGGTTGTCATTGCCATTATCGCAATTCTTTCCAGCCTTTTATTGCCGGCTTTAAGCAAAGCCAAAGCCCGCGCACAGAACATTGCGTGCATCAACAATCTGCGGCAATTGCAATTGTGCTGGCACATGTATTCGCATGATAACGCCGATGTCCTGACGCCAAATAATTTTGTTTACACCGTGTATGTCGGCACCACCAATGCCTCCCAGATCGGGGAGGACGAAATGAGCTGGTGCCGCACTCTCGCGCCACTCGATACCAATCGGCTCTCGGAAGAAACGTCGCTCCTGTTTATTTATAATCGTAATTCCGCTATTTATCATTGTCCCTCGGACCAATCCACTGTGCGCGATCGGCCCGACCTGTTGCGCAATCGCAGTTACAATATGAGTAACAGCATCAATTGTCATCAGGATAATCATTTTCGAAAAATGAGCGAAATCAACGCGGCCAGTTTTCTGTTCGTTTTTATTGATACCGATGCCGATGAAATCTGGGACACCACCTTTGGCGTGCTGCCGCAGAATTCCTTTTGGCGCGATTATTGGCTGGATATTCCCGCCGACCGTCACAACACACGCGGCGGCAATCTTACGTTTGCCGATGGCCACGTGGAAACCTGGAAATGGCGCGAATCCAAAGGTGGCCGCACCGCTGGCAGCCATTACACCACGGCTGGCGATCTGGCTGACCTGCGCCGCATCCAACAGCACGTCAAAGGCGCGGGCGGAAATTAGTTGATTGGCTCATCACTCATCACTCCTCGCCCTTAATTCTCACTTGCGCTCCCCTGCTCCGCTCGTATCTTTTCGCCCGCATTTATGAAATATAAAATTTCGCAGCGCGCCGCTTCACTCAGCCCTTCGCTCACGCTTACCATTGATTCCAAAGCCAAGCAGATGAAAGCCGAAGGTCAGGATGTCGTCGGTTTCGGCGCAGGCGAACCGGATTTCGACACGCCGCAACACATCAAAGATGCCTGCTCCAAAGCGCTCGCGGATGGTTTCACGAAATATACGCCCGCCGCCGGCATTCCGGAATTACGCCAGGCGATTGCCGATAAATTCAAACGCGAAAACGGCCTCACTTACAAACCAAGCCAGATCATCGTCTCGTGCGGCGGCAAACATTCCTGTTACAACGTCATTCTCGCCACGTGCGAAGAAGGCGACGAAGTCATCATTCCCGCGCCGTACTGGTTGAGCTATCCGGAAATGGTGAAACTCGCCGGCGCGAAACCGGTCATCATCGAGACGAGCGACAAAACAGAATTCAAAGTCACGCCTGAACAACTCCGCGCCGCAATCACATCGAACACACGCCTGTTCATCCTCAATTCTCCGAGCAATCCGACCGGCTCCGTTTACACGCCGGAAGAAATCAAAGCGCTCGGCGACATCTGCGTTGAGAAAAACGTCCTCATCATGAGCGATGAAATTTACGAGCATCTGCTTTATGATGGCGCGAAGCACAAAAGTGTCGCGAGTTTTTCGCAAGCGCACTATGACCACACCATCATCGTACACGGTTTCGCCAAAGCGTGGAGCATGACCGGCTGGCGTCTCGGTTTTCTCGCCGCACCTGAGCCGATTGCCAAAGCGATTGACGCGATTCAAAGCCACAGCACGAGCAATCCAACATCATTCGCGCAAAAAGGCGGCGTAGCCGCGCTGAATGGTCCGCAGGATCATTTGCCAAAGTGGCTGGCGGAATTTGACAAACGACGCAAGTTCGCTCATCAGAAATTGAATTCGATTCCCGGCATCTCCTGCGTGAATGCCAAAGGCGCGTTCTATCTTTTCCCGAACATCTCGAAGCTCGGGCTTTCGTCCACCGACTTCTGCGCGAAACTTCTCGAACAGGAAAAAGTCGCCGCCGTCCCCGGCATTGCGTTCGGTGCGGACGATTATCTCCGCATCAGCTACGCAACGAGCATGGCGAATATTGAAAAAGGATTGGAGCGTTTGGATAAATTTGTCCGCGGCCTTGGCAAATGATGCGCTGCAAAAGGCTCGCTCGAACATTTTTCCTGATGTAATATCAGGTCATGAGATTGCGGAATCCACATGATTCACTTGACCGCATTGCGGCCGAACAGGACAGGATCATCGCCTTACGGTTGCGCAAGAACAAACGTGTCTTACAACTGGCCCGACACAACTTGGCGCGCTGGATGAAAAAAGATGGCCGCTGTATTCGACCTGTTTTCACCGAATGGGACCGCGTGTTGAATCGCCTTTCCCCTGCTGAGATTGCGGATTTTTTAACCAGTGAAACCCCGATGGCCCAACGTCTCCGCCAATCCAGCCCTTTCGCGGGCGTATTGAGCGAAGCGGAGCGACTCTCGATCCGCCGCAAACATGAAAAAGCGAGAGCTTAAGATAGCTTTGCGCGCAGCGGGCGATGTGAGTCACGAACGAGAATTTTTTCTGATTGGATCGCAAGCCATTCACGCATATTGCCACCATCCTCCGGCTGAGGTTTTATTATCACAGGAATGCGATCTCTATCCGCGCCATCATTCCGAAGCGGCAAGCCTTCTACATTCTCAGTTGGGGCGTGGTTCAAAGTTCGCGCGAAAACATGGATTTTATGTGGACGTAGTAACGCCGGAAATCGCGAGTCTTCCCGATGGTTGGGAGAAACGACTCCGACCGTTGCGCGTTGGAAACGTCACGGCTTATTGCCTTGAAGTTCATGACCTGATTGTCAGCAAACTCGCCGCCGGACGGCTGAAAGATTTGGAATTTTCCGCCGCACTCTTGAAACGGGAGGTGGCAAACGCGGCTTCCGTGCGTCGTCGAATCAACCAGTTTCCCAGCGAGCGCGAGCGACCATACCTGCGGGCGCAATTAAAAGCCGTGCTTCATAATCTCGCTTAACCGATCAGAATTTGTGTCGGATTTTTCTTTGGGCGGCAGTTTAATGGTTAAATGGAGACCAAGACTGACGCCGAACTCCTGCACGATTACGCCGCCAACAAATCCGAAGCGGACTTTGGCGAAATTGTTCGTCGCTATGCGGACTTTGTTTGAAGCATTCTCACTTTTCTTCTCATAATCCCCGGCTTGTCACTTGGATTTATTTCTGATGACAATGGCGGACGATGAAAACAGTCCTCTCAACAGAGTTTGTTTTAGACGCACACTACCGGATATGAAATGGATGAAGAAATTGTTCGGGATGCAAGTTGACCCAAAGTTGCTTCCGGATACGGCAAAGCCACCAACCAATCCTGCATTTCCGGTAGAAAAGCTGATCGTTGCGGCACCTGGGAGATTATCCTGCTCTGCCCACAAATGGCATCATCCGCTTCACTTGGACTGGGAGTTCGTCATAGGATTTCAACCTGTTGAATTTGTTGGCGAGACATGCGACACAGCTATTTGCATTGAGATAGAAACGACAGACATCAGTCGGCTTGATCAATTCACCGGGATGCAACGTCACGAAGCCGATCCGATTGGCACATTCGGATCGTTTTATCTTTTTGACTGTCGGACTTCTGTTGATACACGGTTTCGGATTCACTCCGTTCAAGGGAACAAGCTCAACATTGAAGCAAGTATCTTAGTGGATATTGGTGACTCTTACGTTGATTCGAACCCACCGCTTCGGATCATCAAAGCAAGAAGCGAGGTAGTGTTTGAAGGTATCCTTGTTTCCTCACGTTCTGTGGAATGCAAACCAGAGGAAGAGGCACTGATGAAAGTCGCCAACGAATTGTTTGATACTTCCCTCTTCGCTTCGCCAAAAATGGAATGGGATTCCTACGAGAGCAAGCAGGTGCTAAACTTTTTCTTCAAGCCATTGTCCTGAATTCGCATTTCATTTCCACGGCTCAAGTCTATCGCACTTGTTTTGGAGCAAATCTTCCGGCATTCTGCCTGTCCGATGAAAAAGAATTCGTCCGCGAAAAATAAAACGAACAACCTCCGTCCTTTCTCCAGCCTCGTTCTCGATGGCCCGGAACGCGCCGCCGCGCGTGCCATGCTTTATCCGGTCGGTTTCAAACAGGAAGATTTTGCCAAGCCGATCATCGGCATCGCTTCGACGTGGAGCAATGTCACGCCGTGCAACATGCACATTGATAAACTCGCGCTCGAATCCGAGAAGGGCGCGAACGCCGCTGGCGGCAAAGCGATTGTCTTTAACACCATCACGATTTCCGATGGCATCTCGATGGGCAGTGAAGGCATGAAGTATTCGCTCGTCTCACGCGAAGTCATCGCCGACTCCATCGAAACCGTCGTCGGCTGTGCGGGCATGGATGGCTTTGTGGCCATCGGCGGTTGCGATAAAAATATGCCGGGCGCGCTGATTGCCATTGCGCGAATGAATCGCGCGGCGGTGTTCGTCTATGGCGGCACGATTCTCCCCGGCTGCATCACCGGCGATATTTTGAAACGCAAACTCGACGTCGTCTCCGTCTTCGAAGCCGTCGGTCAACACGCGGCTGGCAAGCTCGATGACAAAGGTCTGCATGAAATTGAAGCCTGCGCGATTCCCGGCGCGGGTTCCTGCGGCGGCATGTATACCGCGAACACCATGGCCAGCGCCATCGAAGCGCTCGGGATGAGTTTGCCGAACAGCTCCGCGCAAAACGCCATTTCACCCGCGAAGATGGACGATTGCCGCCGCGCCGGTGCGTGCGTGGTCGAAATGCTCCGCAAAGGAATTCGCCCGCTCGACATTCTCACAAAGAAAGCGTTCGAGAACGCCATCACCGTCGTCATCGCGCTCGGCGGTTCGACCAATGCCGTGTTGCACCTGCTCGCCATTGCGCACGCCGCGAAAGTGAAGCTCACCATTGACGACTTCACGCGCATCGGCAAACGCGTGCCAGTGCTCGCCGATTTGAAGCCGTCCGGCAAATATCTCATGTCCGAACTCGTCGCCATCGGCGGCATTCGTCCGTTGATGAAAACGTTGCTCGATGCCGGCCTGCTCCATGGCGACGCGCTCACTGTGACCGGCGAAACGATGGCGCAAACTCTCGCCAGCGTGAAACCGTATCCGGCTGGGCAAACGATTATTCAACCGCTGACAAAGCCGATCAAGAAAGACAGCCATCTCGTCATCCTGCGCGGCAATCTCGCGCCCGAAGGCGCCGTCGCAAAAATTTCCGGCAAGGAAGGTCTGCGCTTCAACGGCAAGGCCATTGTGTTTGAGTCCGAAGAAAAGGCGCTCGCCGCCATTCTCAATGGCACGGTGAAAAGCGGCCACGTCATCGTCATCCGCAGCGAAGGACCGAAAGGCGGACCGGGTATGCGCGAAATGCTTTCGCCGACCAGCGCCATCATGGGCAAAGGACTCGGCAAAACAGTCGCGCTCATCACCGACGGACGCTTCAGCGGCGGCAGCCACGGCTTCGTCGTCGGCCACATTACGCCCGAGGCGTACGTGGGTGGCACAATTGCGCTCGTGAAGAACGGCGACTCGATCACGATTGACGCCGAGAAACGCGAAATCACTTTGGACATTCCGTCCGCTGAATTGAAGAAGCGCAAGCAGGCGTGGAAGAAACCCGCGCCCCGCTACACTCGCGGTGTGCTGGCGAAATACGCAGCGCACGTCACAAGCGCCTCGCTCGGCGCGGTGACGGATGACGACTTGAAGTTGTAAACATTTGCCAAGGCTAGATATGCCCATCACCGCACCTGACATTCAGAATGTCGTTCTAAAGGAAGATGATTTCGGTCATGAGATGCGCGTCGGAAAAATCATTCGCAGCGTCCCTGGAATTCGCTTCGAACACGGTGGCACGTACACTGATCCTGTAACCAACAAACCACGCCAGTTTGACTTTCGATGCTCACTCAGAAAAGACGATCAGGAACTACATATGGCAGTGGAATGCAAGAACCTCCTTTCAAGTGTGCCCATGGTGATGTGTGGGACCGATAGACGTATCGAGGAATCGTTTCACGATCTCATTGAAGCTCGGATGAATTCGGTCAGCCCAAGTAGACAAAAACATGTGATATACATGGATGGTGCCTCATCAGCGACTTTCAGGGTAAGCAGGGAGAACTCAGTTTACCCTCCTAACAGCTTTGTGTGTAAAAGTATTTTACGCATCAAACCCAATCCAAACAAATCACAATCATCATCGGACCTATTTGTCTCAGCATCGGATAGCGACATTTACGACAGTTGGGCTCAGGCTGTTTCGTCATCAGTTGAACTTCTCCAATTCGCATGCGAAACGGCACGCCGATATAGACGTCCCAAATGCTACACGGCTGTCTTGCCTATAGTAGTCGTTCCCGACAGTGCGCTCTGGATTGTTGATTATGATGAAAATGGTTTGATTCGGAAAGCGCCACAGCAGGTGGACTCTGGCGAATTATTTATCGGTCGAGAAATTCAAGTCTCGAAGGAAGCCATGATGGCGCACCAATTCGAAATTTCGCACATTCATTTTTTTACACTCACCGGTTTCAGTTCATTTTTCTCGACGGTCGTAAGTAACGTTGAGTTCT
>JBEEGR010000300.1:0-7613 GCA_041166985.1 Verrucomicrobiota bacterium
GAAAGACAAATAAACAGTCCACGAAAGACGAGGCGCAAGTCGGTTGAGAGAATTCATACTTTTGACTCTTGCCATTCTCCCCGCACCGATTCTCCCTAACAACGGGTCAACTACCCCAAAAAATACCAATGCCTCCTGTAGGACTCCCGCGAAAGCTCAGGGTTTACGTTCCCGCATCGCCCCGACGCTCGACACGGTGGAAACCACGTAAGGCACCATGACGGTTAACGCCATTCGCAGGATGCGCGCCATGGAAACATCCCCTCGCAGAATCGCATCGCCGTGATTGATGGAGATCAGCACACAACCGACGATCACCGCGCACTTAAGCGCGCGCTTTACGACGTTCGGTCGAAATGCCAGATGCAGCCATTCGTTCATTCGCGGGAACTGTGATGGTTTGGTTTTCCGGGAGCAAGATTTTCGCATCTTATCGTCTATTTATCCCTTGTATAAATTCATCTTACAATCAAGAATCCCACCACGGAACTCAATCAATACACAGCCATGAAAACTTTTTTACTGTACGTCCGGCCCAGTCGGAAAGAGATGTCACTCTTCAGAAATTTCGCGGCGCTGCTGCTCGCGATGGTTCTCAGCAGTTGTTCCCCCCGAACGACCGAAACCATTTCCATTCTCGGCTCTAACACGTTCGGCGAAGAACTCGCGCCACGTCTCACCGCCGAATATAAAAAGGACCATCCCGGAATCGACTTCCGCCTCGAATTCAAAGGCACCTCTTACGGCTTCGGCGGACTGATGGTGGACCGCTGCGACATCGCCGCCGCCTCGCGCGAAGCCACCACCAACGAACGCGGACTTGCGCGCGACCGCAGCATTGAGTTCAACCAATACATCATCGGCTCCTACAGCATCGCCGTCGTCGTGAACGCCAATAATACCGTGACCAATCTTTCACCGGAACAGGTGCGCGATATTTTCACCGGCGCGATTCATAATTGGAAAGATGTCGGCGGCGCCGATTCACCCATTCACGTTTATGCGCGCGATCCGATTTCTGGAACGCATCTCGGATTTCAGGAACTGGCGATGGAGAAAAAGCCTTACGTGGAAGGTTTCAAAACCTTTACCAACTACACCAGTATCGTTCAATCCGTGGTTCAGGACCCGAACGGAATCGGTTACGCCAGCCTTCAACTCAGCGCCAAACCCGGCATGAAATCCCTGTCCATCGGCGGCGCGCCGGCCACGGCTGAGACCGTACAGAAAGGAACTTATCCCTACGCCCGCGTGCTCCGGCTCTACACCAACAAAGCCGCCGAAAAACCCGCCGCCCGCGAATTCATTGATTTCGTCCAATCCACCAGCGGCCAGAAAATTTTGGATGAGATGGGTTTCGTGTCGCATCCTTGAGACAATGATTGATTGAGCCGTAATGCAGCTTGAATTTTCTGCACCGGCTCAACGCGGGTCAGTGACGCGACCGAGAAACAAACACGCGCCACTCGGACGATGCTGAATCGCGAAAATGAACGGATGATCCACGTGGACTTCAATGGGTTTGGGTTTAGGGGAAGGTATTCCCGTTGCATCATCCATCATCACCGCCGTTGCAGCGGTCGCTTCAGTGCCGTTTTCGTCGAGGTTCAAAAAAGTTTTGTGAAAGACTTCCGAAATGTAGAGATAATCGTCAAGGCGTCGCGGAGCCATGCGATCAAAATTCGCGCTACCCTGCGGCTTATCAAAAGCGGTTTTCATTCCGAGTTCTTGAAGTTGCTTGCTTAAAGGAATCATCGGCGGCTCGAGTTTAAATTTTGGCAGATAGAGAATGATTTCCCGAGACGGCAGATTCGCACATTGAGCCAACAGGCCGGGATTTAATTTATTTTCCAACGCAGCCAGGCCGTTCGTTTTGTCCGGCAGAAGAATAACAAACTGGATATTCCAATCGCTGTAAGGAATCACGACTACGCTAAATCCATCGCGCTTCGCATAACTCAATTTCTGCTGTTCCATTATGGTCGGCACGTTCACCGTTGCGCCACCGTCAATGTGAAACGGCTGCCGTTTGGTCGCCTCTTCGTGAAATTTTTCCGCCCAGGGCGCTTTCAAATAAATCGCATTCACCAACACCAGCCGGGTTATCCTACTCAATGCGCCGTCAGGAATCAGATTGCGAATGCGCTGCCGTGTTTGCTGTTCCACCCAATCGTTGATGTGTTTCGTCGCTCCTGCCGCATCCTTGCGAAAATCCATCGGCTCCAAGGGCGCGCCATAATTCTCTTTGACGAGTGAAAGAAACGCCGAACGGAACTCATAGCCCTGTTGGCCGAATAAACGATTGGCTACCGTCAGCGTAATCGGATCATTCGTGGCGCCATAGCGCTTCATTTCCTCTGCCGCTTCAGCACTGCGTTGCATAATGCCATCAAGTTCCTTTTGCAGCGTCGTAAATGAATGATGCAATTCAGTGTCGTTCGTCGGATAATGCAACACCGCCATCATCTCCTCGCGCGTCGCACCGTCCGCGCCCGCATAAGTCATCGCCAGCGCGCTCTGAATCGAATAAGGCGAAATCAAAGCGTTCGCGTCCGGCCTGGCGGTTTTGTGCAACAGATCCACACCAAGCGCGTTGCTGGCAGTCGCAGCCGTCGAAGTCGGTTCAGCCGCAAACAGTGACGCCGTCGTTGGAAGAATGAGGAGCAGGAGAATTGAAAATTTCATAAACCCAAACCTTTCGACGCGAGCCTCTCACTTCTGTTCAATAATGCAAACTAAAGCGCCTTCCACATCATCGCACTTCACTTGACGTTAGTAGCTTAAAAGCTACAATGGACTGGTGTTGGTCACGCCCAAAGAAGTGGTCGTATTCCGCGCCAAAGATGGCAAGGTGCCGTTTGAGGTTTGGTTGGACGATTTGAAGGATAAGCGCGCGGTAGCGCGAGTACTCGCACGGTTGGCGCGTTTGCGGCAAGGCAATTCAGGTGATTGCAAACCAGTGGGTGAAGGCGTCTCCGAGTTGCGGGTAGATTATGGGCCGGGCTACCGGGTTTATTTTGGACAGAGAGGCCAGACACTTATCGTGTTGCTCTGTGGCGGCGACAAGCGTACGCAAGATCGCGATATCCGGCTGGCCAAACAGTATTGGCACGAATTCAAAGTGAGCGAGACATGAAAACCGTAAATTACAAAAAAATTCTAAGCAGGAAACTGGATGACCCTGAACAGGCCGCAGAATACTTGACTGCCTGCTACGAAGAAGGCCCGGAAGTATTTCTGGTTGGCCTGCGCGACGTTGTGGAGGCACAAGGTGGCGTAGCCCGCGCAGCGGAATTGAGCAAATTAAACCGGGAGAGTTTGTATCGGCTGTTCTCCCGTGCCGGCAACCCGCGTTTGTCGAGTTTGAATTCTGTCCTCTCCGCGCTCGGCGTGAAAGTCACGTTTGCCGCCGCAGCCTGAATTTTTGCGCAAAGGGCTGCGGGTCACAGACCCGCGCTCCGTCAGAGGGACACCTTCGCCCAATTCGGCGCAGGTGCAGTAAATTCCATAGCCTGTTTGGTCATCGGATGGACGAAGCTGATTTTCCACGCATGCAAACAGAGCGGCGCGTCTTCCACTGACAACGTCTGTGTATCGCCGCGTTTATTGCCTGCGAGATAAACCTGATCGCCATAGATTGGAAAACCGAGATGCCAGAGATGAATGCGAATCTGGTTCGTTCGTCCCGTCAGCGGATGCGCTTCGAGTAACGCGGTGCCGTCTTCGTCTCGTAAATGGGTCACCCATTAAAGCGGGAGGTCAACAGATAAAAAGTTGTCCGGCCAGAACTTTTTCAGCTTCTCAAACTGGCGATATCAATCACGAACCGGTAACGAACATCGCTGCGCAAGGTGCGGTCGTAAGCTTCGTTGATGCGTTCAATCGGTATCACCTCCACGTCCGCCGCGAGTTTATGCGAGGCGCAGAAGTCCAGCATCTCCTGCGTTTCCCGGATCCCGCCAATCAGAGAACCGGCGAGACGGCGGCGGCGAAAAATCAGCGGTGAAGCGTCCAGCGTCGTCGGGGCTGGCAATCCCACCAACACCATCGTGCCGTCGCGGCGAAGCAATTTTAAATAATCGCTGTAACTATGCTGCGCGGAAACGGTGTCGAGAATGAAATCAAAACTCTCCGCCCTGTGCTCAAAAATTTCCGGCTCCCGCATGGCAATAAATTCATGCGCACCCAGCCGAATCGCATCATCCTGTTTGTTCGACGAATGGCTGAGCACCGTGACATGCGCGCCCATTGCCCGGGCAATTTTCACTCCCATGTGCCCCAACCCACCCAGACCGACAACGGCTACTCTGTCGCCTTGCTTCACCCCAAAGTGTCGCAACGGCGAATAAGTCGTGATGCCCGCGCACAACAGCGGCGCCGCGCGCTCCAGGGGAATGCCCGCCGGAATGCGCAACACGTAATTTTCATCCACGGTGATGCGGGTTGAATAACCTCCATACGTCGGTGTTTTGCCATCGCGCTCCACGCTGTTGTAAGTGAATGTGCCTTTCGGGCAGTATTGTTCTTCACCCGCGCGGCACGCTTCGCATTCACGGCAGGAATCCACAAAACAACCGACCCCCACGACATCTCCCACTTTCCATTGTTTAACCTGGCTGCCGACTTTCGCGACTTTGCCGATGATTTCATGTCCCGGCACCATGGGAAATTTTGATTCGCCCCATTCATCGCGCACCTGATGAATGTCGCTGTGGCAAACGCCGCAAAAAAGAATATCAATCAATACGTCCTGCGGTCCCGGCTGGCGACGCTCAATGGAAAATGGCGCCAGCGGTTCTGCCGCCGCAAAGGCCGCGTAAGCCGGAGTCTTCAGCGTTTGGACGCCGGCTTTCGAGTTGGCGATGTGAGGTTTCTCATCTGTCAAAGTCTGCATAAATTCGTTCCTCGGTTTCGATGTGAAAATATCGTGGGCGACGCGTCGTCGCTTGCAGAACCCTAAGACAAACTTCACCCCAGCTACAGGAAGGTAAACTACCCAAATCAGGGTTCGCGTTTGGAGCAAATCAGCGGGAGTAAAACAACCCAGAAAAAATCGAAGCCGGATGCGCCGCCAAATCAGCGCGAGGGAAAATCGCGGTCTATTTTCTGCATCAACTCCTGGGCGTGAGCGCGCAGTTTCGCTTCCACCGTGGAACGCAACAGCGGTTTCAAGGTTGCGCGGGCGGCATTGACATCGCGCTCGCGCAATTGCGACTGGGCCAGCGAAAAACGATACGAGAGATTTTCCGGTTCAAGTTGAATGGCCAGCTTCAGTTGCGTTTCTGCGGCGACGAAATCCTCGCCCTGCACCATTTCAAAAAAGCCGAGCAACTCGTGCGCGGGGCCAAAACTCGGCATCAGCGCGATGGATTTTTTCAGCAGCCCACGGATCTCCTTCGCCATCGGTGCGTCCACCGGCGCGTAACGTTCCTGCGTATCTGCCGTGAGCCGGTACTGTTCGCGCGCGCAGGCAAAGTAAGCGAGAAAACCGGTCGAGCCGCGTTGCAACGCTTCTTTCAAATAACGCAAGGCCAGCGCGTGTTTCTCGCGTTCCGCCGCCAGCAAACCGAGTCCTTCATATGGCAGCGGACTGGCGAGGGCGAGCTTTTGCGCCTGCGTGAAATATTTTTCCGCCGCGTCCCCCTGCTCGACGCGCAACAGTTCATCGCCGAGCCGGAAATATGTTTCCACCGGCGTGAGCGCGCGCGTGGTCATCATCTGCGGCGAGGAAAGATCTTTTGAAAGCGGGAACTGGATCGGCGCGAATTTGCCGCCGGCGAGATAACGTCGCAGTTCAGTTTCCATCGCGGGCAGAGAAACCTGCAACGCATTGGTGAACGCCTGTTCCGGCGATTGTCCGTCCATCAACAGTTTGGTGAATTGCGCGAAACGCGCTTTGTAAACCGGGTTGTCGCCCGCCACGAGATAATGCGTCAGCAACCAGGCTTCCGCGTAAAAAATTCCCTGATGTTCTTTCTCGTTGTAACCGGGCGAATCGTGATTCACCGCAAATAATTTCGCCAGTGGCAACAATGGCTCCGTCTTCAGCAAACTTAAATGATGATTCAACGGATCGCCGATGCGGACGTTAAAACCGGTGGTCTGAAACGTGGAATACATTTCCGCCATGCCTTCGATGAGCCAAAGCGGCCAGACGCGTTCGTTGCGCCGCAGCAACAGGTGCGTGTATTCATGAAAGATGACTTCCATGTCTGAGCGCGCGGAATTGCTTTCCGGCAGACTCAGCACAATGAGATTTTCGTCACTGTCGCGAATGAAAAACCCGGCGAAGTTTCCCGGCCTGCCCTGGTAAAGCGGCAGAAATGGTATCATGGATTCGTGATCGGGAAATGCCATTACCACTATCGGCGGGGAAGCGACCGACTGCGCGCCCGCCAACAGCGAGTAAGCTTCGCAAAATTGTTCCAGCTTGGCGCCGAGCTTGGCCACCGGCTGCGCGGCGCCACAACTGTAGATGTTGAAATGAGCTGTCCGCGTCTCAAACCAGCGTTGCTGCACGAGCAGAACGGATTTCGGTTGCGCACCAACTTGAAACGTGAGCGCGCAAAACAAAATTAAAATCCAAAGCTGACGAAGCACAGCGGCAATTTATGGCAAGCCGGTAGAAATGTCACCTCAGCCGAAGACTGGTTATCTCGAGATTACGCTGCGTTGATTTTTAATCTGAGGACTTCCCAAGTGAGTTTAAACACGCGGTTGAGGCCGCCGCGTTTTATTTTCCGTGGCCTTTATTGCCTGGATTGCCGGGGCCGGTGCCCGGGCCGTCGTTTGGCGGAGGATTGCCGGGCGGCGCGGGATCCTGTCCATTGCCGACACCATTATCGCCATGAGTGGGCGAGATTTTCTGGGCCAGTTTCATTACCGTCGGCGCCGTGTCTTTTTTGAAACTCTGCTCGTTTTGCCGAACCGCGCTGAAGTCCGGGCCGGGATTGGCGAGCAACGCAGATTGGATTGCCGCGAGATGTTTGGTGGCTGGATCAAATGAAAAGCCGGCGGGGACTCCAAGTTTCACCAACCCGCCGCCCTTCGTTGAATCGTAATCAACCCACACCTCGCCCGTCAGACAACTCACCGCACCGTCGGCCTGAACACGATACTCCGTCCCGCGAATAGAAACGGTTCCGCCGGGAATGGTAATGGCGAAGGTCGAAAGCTTATTCAGTTTTCGTTGCGACCCGATAAGGCCGCCGGATTTCAGGTTTAAGCGGGTCTCGGTGATGATTTCTTCTCCCGCGATTTCTTTTTCCAGCTTCGCCACTTCCAGCAGAGTATTCGGAACCAGTCGCAACGCGGTGCCGCTGGCTTTCAAAATCACATCAGCGCTTGAACCCGCTTCTGTCCTGAGCAGCGCGCCTTTGCCCAAAACCATGCCCGCTTCGAGTGGAAACCAATTCCCCTGGTCGGCGGAAAAAGCCGCGCGGCCCTCGATTGATTTGACATAAAGCTGTCCGGAAGCGCTTTCCGCGCTCGCGGTGGACAGGCAGATGAAACAAATTCCGAAGACAGAAAAGACCCTCGGCCACGACACCATTGAACAACAATTCATAAGCTGATTGTTTGCTAAAAACCTCTTGAGTGGACTTGAATTGAAC
>JBEEGR010000301.1:0-4839 GCA_041166985.1 Verrucomicrobiota bacterium
GTGACCGCGGTTGAAACCACGCGCGCAGCAGCGGAAAGCGGATTGATCGTCCTGCGAATTTGAGATTCGGCACTGGCTCCATTTTTGTTTGCGACAGCGGACGATTCCACAAACTCCGCCAGCAGATCGAATGTGGAATATTTCGCGAGCAATTGCGCGAACGGAATCCGCACACCAAAGATTCTCTCAATGCCGCGGCTCGCCTGCGTGAGCAGCAGCGAATCAAATCCCATTTCAAGAAACGTCGTTCTTCCCGCCATGTCCGCGAGGTCCACGCCGAGCAGTTTGGTAAATAAATTCCGCAGTTTGGTTTGGACGGTTGTTTGCGGTGGCTTTGAATCCTCGGGTTGTGCTGCCGATCCATTCGCAAGCGAAGTTGTCGAGTCTGTCGTTGAACCATTTCGCACTTCACCTGTTTCTCCATTCGTGCCATTTAAAACCAGATGCTCGCGATGACCGTTCGACGCGACTCGCGGCGTGATACTGACCGGCGCGGGTTCAATCCAAAACCGTTTGCGCTCGAATGCATAAGCCGGAAGCGCAACGCGATGACGCCGTTCGTTCGCATAAAACCCATCCCAATCCACCACTACGCCCGCAATCCACAATTGACCAAGACCGGTCAACATCGCGGCGACTTCAGTGGTCGCGCCGGACAACGACGACGCCACTGTACGGTCAGCGCCCTTGGCCGGATGTTGGCGGGTGAGCGCGGTGAGCGTTTGGCCAGGGCCGACTTCGAGAAATGTGAGTTTAGGATTTTTAAGCAACTCACTCATTCCCGCCGCAAAGCGAACGGTTTCGCGCATGTGCTTTGCCCAATACGCCGGATCGGTTGCCTGTGTGTCAGTGATCCACGTCGCGCTGACATCGGAGATAAACGGAATCTTCGGCGCGGTGAGTTTGACCTGCTCGACAACCTTCGTGAATGGCGCAAGCGCGGGATCAACCATCGGCGAATGAAACGCGTGCGAAGTTTCCAGACGATGACAGGCGACGCCGCGTTCAGTTAGTTGTTGTTGAAGTGCGTCCACGGCTTCGTTGACGCCGGAAATGACGCATTGCGTTGCGCCATTCACGCCGGCCAAAGAAAGTTGCGCGTTGAGCAGCGGTTGAATTTCACTTTCTGAAAGGCGAACCGCGAGCATCGAACCGCTGGGAAGTTCCTGCATCATGCGACCGCGGTTGGCCACCAGTTTCAACGCGTCTTCCAGCGTGAAAACTCCCGCCAGACACGCCGCGACATATTCACCGACGCTGTGACCAATCATCGCGTCCGGTTGAATGCCCCAACTCATCCAAAGTTTCGCCAGTGAATATTCCACGGCAAAAAGCGCGGGCTGTGTGATGTAGGTTTGTTTGAGCGACGGAACGCCAGCCTCCGGCACGGCGCGATTTGACTCATCGCTGGAACTCGCCGTGCTGGAAGCCGGCGCTCCGTTTGACGCGACTTCGTTCGCTGGATAAATCACTTGCCGCAAATCCAATCCCAAATACGGCTTGAGAATTTCCGCGCAGCGATCCAGTTCCGCGCGAAACACCGGCTCGCTCTCATAAAGCTCGCGTCCCATATTCAGCTTTTGCGCGCCCTGGCCGGGAAACATGAAAACCACCGGGGCTTTCCCCTGCTCTGTTGCTTTGGTGAAGACGCGCGGCGGAACAGGTTTCTCCAAATTTTCAATCGCATCACGAACATCGCTGCAAACCAGCGCCCGCCGGTGATTAAACATTCTCCGCCCAACCTGTAATGTGTAAGCCGCGTCCGCCAGATTCACGTTCGAATTTTGCTTCAGATGTTCCGCGAGGTTTTTTGTGGCAGCGTCCAGCGCGGTTTGAGTCTTGGCAGAGAGCACGAGCAAATGCGCTGAACGAGATGCGCTCGATGGTTCAATCGCAGGCGCTTCTTCGAGCACCACGTGCGCGTTGGTGCTGCCGACTCCAAACGAACTGACTCCCGCGCGACGCGGCGTAGCGCCCGCTTTCCAATCCGTCGCCTTCGTGTTCACGTAGAACGGACTGTTCGCGAAATCAATTTTCGGATTCGGCGTTTCAAAATTCAGACTCGGCGGCAAAATTTTGTGATGCAACGCATGCGTGGCGTTGATCAATCCGGCGATTCCCGCCGCGACATCCAGATGGCCGATGGAAGTTTTTACCGAACCGATCGCGCAGAAATTTTTCGCCTCCGTGCCTGCGCGAAATGCGCGCGTGAGTCCGGCGATTTCAATCGGGTCGCCGAGCGGAGTTCCCGTGCCGTGCGTTTCCACATAACCGATCGTTGCCGGATCAACGCCCGCCATCGCCTGCGCCCATGCGATCGCTTCAGCCTGGCCGACTTCGCTCGGCGCGGTGTAGCCGGCCTTCATCGAGCCGTCGTTGTTCATCGCGAAACCTTTGATGACGGCGTAAATCTGATCGCCATCCGCGAGCGCTTCGGAGAGGCGCTTCAACACGACGATACCGACGCCTTCGCCGGGAACTGTCCCCTGCGCTTTCTCATCAAACGCGCGGCAATGTCCGTCCGGCGACGTGATGCCGCCGCCCTGATACCAGTGGATTTGTTTTTGAGGGAACGTGACCGACACGCAACCAGCCAACGCCATGTCGCACTGATACGTCAGAAGATTTTGACACGCGACACAGGCGGCGACGAGCGACGTCGAGCAAGCGGTTTGAATGTTCAGGCTCGGACCGCGCAGATTTAATTTGTAGGAAACGCGCGTCGTCAGAAAATCCTTGTCGTTGCCGACCATCAATTGATACGCGCTGAACAAGTCGAGCAACTCAGGCCGCGACATCAGCGTGTTGATGAAATAAGTATTGAGACTGGTGCCGCCAAAGACACCGATCAGCCGCTCCTCGCGCTCAGAATCGTAGCCGGCATTTTCGAGCGCCTCCCACGCGCACTCCAGAAAAAGCCGCTGCTGCGGATCCATCACCTCGGCTTCCCTGGGATTGATGCCGAACAACGCGGCGTCGAACATGTCAGCATTTTCAAGAACGCCGCGCGCTTTGACAGCGCGCGAATCGGGACGCGGAAACTCAATGCCCATCGTGCTGAGTTCTTCTTCCTTGAAAAACGAAATGCACTCGCGCGCGCTGCGGATGTTGTCCCAGAACGCCGCGATATCCTTCGCTTTCGGAAAACGCCCCGCCATGCCAATGATGGCGATGCTTTCGCGTTGTTGGTCAGCGGGGTTCATGATGATCTCAATTCTTTTCCGTTCTCCTTCTCGTAATCATCCTCGCCCTCGATTTTTTTGGCGGCGATTTTCGAGGACGAGGACGAGAACGATGGACGATTACGAGGCGTATTAAAAGCTGCCTGCTGTCTCGCTGCCCGGCTTTGAACATTCGCGAAAGAAATCTTTTCTTCCGTTTTCTCGCCGAGAAATTTCGCGAGCGATTGAATCGTGGGATACTGAAACAGTTTGATAATCGGCAAATCCCGTTTTAATTCATCACGCAATCGGGCGTGAACCTGTGCGAGCAGCAGTGAATGGCCGCCCAGATCGAAGAAGTTATCGTTCAGTCCGACGCGCTCGACCTGCAATAGTTCCTGCCAGATGTCAGCGATGGTTTTTTCCAGTTCCGTCTGCGCAGGTGTAAATGCGGTTTGCGTGGCGACGCGCGCAGTCGCCGGTTTTGGCAATGCTTTGCGATCCACTTTGCCGTTTGGCGTGAGCGGCAACTTATCCAGAATCACAAACGCCGCTGGCATCATGTATTCCGGAAGCTTTTGTTTCAGGTGCTGGCGCAATTGCTGCGGGAGTTGCGTCGCGACGAGACCGCTCGCCGGACGATTGGCGAATTCGGCCAATGATTTTTTATGACCATTCAGAGCAATTGATTTCTCCGCCGCAGATTCACCGATGTGCAAAACAACGTCGTAACGAAAGCGGGTCAGCTCGTTTTGGAATTTGCCGCGCTTGTGTTGAATTTCCACGCGGCTGATTTGCGGCAAGTGTGATTGCAACGCGTGGAAAAACTCCGGCGCGAAAACCAATTCCTTTTCCTGGCGATGACGCCGTTGAACGCGCTCTTTCAACTCAGCGGGGTCTAACGTGTCGGCAGCCTGTTGCAACTCAATGGAAGTATAA
The DNA here is from genome assembly GCA_041166985.1 of Verrucomicrobiota bacterium. Lineage (GTDB taxonomy): Bacteria > Verrucomicrobiota > Verrucomicrobiia > Limisphaerales > DASXHY01 > DASXHY01. The sequence goes on from JBEEGR010000301.1 coordinate 4,101, forward strand.
AATTCTTCCAGCAACGGCAGGCTGCGAATATCCCCGAGAAAAATATGGCCGCCCGGCTTGATGGCGCGCGCCGCGCTTTCGAGGACGCGAACCATATATTCTACGTCCGGAAAATATTGAGCGACGGAATTGATCACTACGGCATCGAACGAGCCGGGCGTGATGCCATCAAAATTGTCCGCCGCGCTTTGCATCAGACTGACGGGGAGTTTTGGCACACGCTTTCCGAGAATATTTTCGAGTCGTTGAATTGCGGCAGGTGAAAAATCTGTGCCGCAATAATGTTCGCAATGCGGCGCGATACGAAAGAGCAGCAAGCCGGTGCCACAGCCGATTTCCAGAATTCGTTTCGGGTGTAACGCGAGAATGCTTTCAACGGTGTTGTCCACCCATTCACGCATCTCTTCGGCGGGAATCGGCTCGCCGGTGTAGCTGCTGCGCCAACCGCTAATGTTGAATGTCGGATCGGCTTCCGCATTGCTTTCGCTGTAAGTTCCGTCCCAGATTGTTTGCCATTGCTGTTGGAGTTCGCGTTTTAGCGTGTTCTCAGTGGTGTTGCCGGAATCCGACAAGCTGAAGCCTGGACTCCAACTGGGAACAATGTAGGCAACCAATCGTTGATCGCCGGGTTGATCTTCACGCGCGAGGAGCACGGCTTGGCGCACAGCGGAATGTTGCTCCAGCACTGATTCGATTTCACCCAACTCGATGCGATGTCCGCGAATTTTCTCCTGATGAT
>JBEEGR010000302.1:0-4115 GCA_041166985.1 Verrucomicrobiota bacterium
AAGATGGATGTGAAAGTCGGCGAACTGAAATTCTCATGGCCAAACAAAGCAGGGTTTGTGACGCAGGTGAAATACGGGAATTGAACTGTAGCGTCGCTCTGTGAGCGTCGCTTTTCAAAATCCAGCGGTCACAGACCGCCGCTACAGACTCGAATGGAAACCATTCTCAAACGCGACCGCCTGATTGTCATCGCCGCGCTCGGCGCGATCACGTTGCTCGCATGGGGCTACATGGTTCACGAAGCGCGCGCGATGAATCTCACCGGAATCTGCCGTTGCGCCGGAATGAAAATGTCCGGGCCGGATATGCAGCCGTGGTCAACTGCGACTCTGTTTCCACTATTTCTCATGTGGGCGGAAATGATGATCGCGATGATGATTCCTTCCGCCGCACCGATGATTCTGGCGTTCGTGATGGTTCAACGAAAACGGCGCGAGCAACAACGGCCATTTGTCCCAACCGGAATTTTCCTGCTCGGTTATCTCATTGTGTGGACCGGCTTCAGCGCAATCGCCGCCGTCGCTCAATGGATTCTTCACGCGAAAGCGCTGCTTTCGCCGATGATGGTGAGCACCAGTTCGATTCTCGGTGGCGCGTTACTTATCGCGGCGGGAATTTTTCAATGGACGCCGCTGAAGAACGTCTGTCTCACACATTGCCGCTCGCCGCTGAATTTTCTGATGACCGATTGGCGCGAAGGAAAACTCGGCGCGCTGATGATGGGATTAAAACACGGCGTGTATTGCACCGGCTGCTGTTGGGTTTTAATGATACTGTTATTCGTGGCGGGTGTGATGAACATCTGGTGGATTGCTGTTCTCGCCGTTCTGGTGCTCATCGAAAAAATCGCGCGGCGTGGATTGTTCCTCGAAAAGATTGGCGGAGTATTGTTCGTCGCGTGGGGAATTTGGATGTTTACGAGCGCAGTTTGAAAAAAAAAGGGTAGCACAGGCCTCTGGCCTGTCGTTTCACGCGTCTCGCGGGAAACCGCCTTGCGCGCGATTCCTGCCTCAAACGCAATTCCGCGAGACGCCGAATTGAACCCGCGAGACGCGGGTGCTACCCACGACTATTTCGCGCTGCCCGATTGCTTCACCGCTTCGACACACCGGGCGCAAATCGTTGGATGCTCGGGATTCGAGCCGACGTCCATTTCCCAATGCCAGCAACGTTCGCATTTTTGGCCGTCGGCTTTGGTAACGAGAACAGGCTCACGATTATCTTTTCCACGAAATTCAAATTGAGAGACGTTTAACAATTCACGCAACGGCTCAATATAAGCTTGTTTATCCCAATGCGGAATTGTTGAGCGTGAAAAATGCAAACCGATAGTTTTCCAATCAAGACCGGGTCCGGTCGCAGAATCATCAAGAGAAAGTTTGGCATCAAGTGCCTTGCCGATTTCCTTGGCTTGTCGTGCCTTTTCCAAATTTGGAAGGAATTTTTCACGGAGATGTAAAAGCGTCGCCCAGAAATAAATTTCTTCATCGGAACGTGACAACGGTTTTGGCTTGAATTCACTCTCGTGAACGGAGTTTCCTGTTTTCCCCGGCACAAACTCCCACGCCTCGTCCGCCGAGTAAGCCAGAATTGGAGCAAGCATTTTACAGAGGCCGGTCACGAGCCGATGCAACGCCGTTTGTGTCGAGCGGCGGCGATTTGAATTCGCTGGATCGGTGTAGAGACGGTCTTTGATGACGTCGTGGTAAATGGAGGAAAGCTCGACGGCGATGAACTGGCTGACCTTTTGATAGACGACGTGGAATTCAAATTTGTCGTAAGCGGCGATGACTTCGGTTTCGAGTTTCGAGAACTCGCCGAGAATCCAGCGGTCGAGGCCGGTAAGCTTGTCATCAGCCACCGTATGCTTCGCTGGATCAAAGTCATAAAGGTTCGAGAGCTGATAGCGCAGCGCATTGCGGATGCCGCGATAGGTCTCGGCTACTTTGTTGATGCGCTCCTCACTCACGACGATGTCACTGCGGAAATCCTGCGATGAAACCCAGAGGCGCACGATGTCCGCGCCGTATTTCTTCACGTAAGCTTCAGCGGTCTGCGGTTTTTCGTAAGCAGCTTGTTTGCTCTTGGAAATTTTTTCGCGGTCAGCGTCCACCATGAAACCATGCGTCAGCACAGTCTTGAATGGCGCGGCGCCATTACCAGCAAGCGAGAGCAGCAATGAAGATTGAAACCAGCCGCGATGCTGGTCCGAGCCTTCGAGATACATGTCGGCTTGCCATGGGAGCGCAGGCGTCTCGGCGGCTTGTTTCTGAGGATGTTCCGGCGAGACGCCAGCGCTCCCAGACGCGAGTTCCGCGCGGCGCATCAGCACCGAGCGCGAGGAACTTCCTGAATCAATCCAGACATCAAGCGTGTCGTTGGATTTGGCGGCGGCTTCCGCGCCGCGCCAATCCTTCGGCTTAACGAGTGACCAGAGTTCGGTGGCGGATTTTTCGAACCAGACATTCGAGCCGTGTTGCTCAATCAGGTCAGCGGCGTTGCGGACGATTTGCGCATCGAGAATCGGTTCACCTTTCGCATCGTAGAACGCGGGAATCGGCACGCCCCACGTGCGTTGACGCGAGATGCACCAGTCAGGACGCGATTCGACAGCGCCTTTGATGCGATTGACGCCCCAATCAGGAATCCAGTTCACGCGGTCAATCTCGGCGAGAGCCTGAGCGCGGAAAGTTTGATTCGGAGGGACGAGCGCTGCGAGTCCCTGACTGTCTTTTTGATTTGGGTCTCGTGGAACTCGCCCCTCCGAAACGACATGATCAATTTTAATGAACCACTGATCCATCGCGCGAAAGATGATTGGTGTTTTGCTGCGCCAACAATGCGGGTAGCTGTGATGATAATTTTCCTGATGCAGCAGCGCATGGCGCAAACGCAGCTCATGCAACACCGCTTCATTCGCGTCGCTCTTGCCGTGCTTTTCGAGAATGGATTTGCCGAGCATCTCGGTGGGCATCTGTTGTTCGATGGGCAATTCGTTCGTGTGGGCGAACGCGCCGTCGTCATTCACAGGTGAATAAATCGGCAAGCCGTTTGCGCGACCGAGATTATAGTCGTCCAAACCATGGCCGGGCGCGATGTGGACGAAGCCCGTGCCGGTGTCTGCTGTGACGAAATCTGCGGCGAACGCTTTCCCGATGCGTTTTGGGATGAACGGATGTTGGTATTGCAACTTCGCGAGTTCTTCCGTGCTGAACGACTCTTCGATGTAATTGCTCCAGCCGCATTTTTCAGCGATGGCAGGCAGCAGACCGCGGAACAAAATATAATTTTCTTCGCCGACGCGCGCTTTGACGTATTGAAAATCTTTGTTGAATGCGACGGCGAGATTCGCGGCCAACGTCCAGGGCGTCGTGGTCCAGATGACGACAAATGTATTCGGCTGGCCGACGACAGGAAATTTCACGAACACGCTTTGGCTGACGTGATCTTTGTATTCGACTTCGGCTTCGGCGAGCGCCGTGCGGCATGGGATGCTCCAGTAAACCGGTTTTTTGCCGCGATAAACAAAACCTTGCGCGACGATGTCCGCGAACAGGCGGAGTTCGTCGGCTTCGTATTCCTTGTTGAGCGTGAGATAGGGATTATCCCAATCGCCAAGCACGCCGAGGCGTTTGAATTGCTCGCGCTGAATATCAATGTATTTGCGGGCGTAAGCTTCGCAGGCTTTGCGGATCGTGGCGGCATCGGCGCTGGTATCGCCAGCCTTGCGCATGTCCTGCGAGACTTTGAATTCAATTGGCAGCCCGTGGCAATCCCAGCCCGGCACATACGGCGCGCTGAAACCGCGCAGCGTTTTGTATTTGATGATGATGTCTTTGAGAATCTTGTTGAGCGCAGTGCCGATGTGAACGTCGCCATTGGCGAACGGCGGGCCGTCGTGCAGGACAAATTTTTCCGCGTCAGCGCGTTGTTCCTGGATTTTTTCGTAGAGCCGGGCGGCCTGCCATTTTTTCAATCGCTCCGGTTCCCGCGTGACGAGGTCGGCCTTCATCGGGAAATCAGTGCGGGGCAGGTTTAATGTGTCTTTGTATTCCATTCGCGTCTCAAAAAGAGGGCGCAAATTAACAGCGGGGTTGGGGAGTGTCAACGAAGG
>JBEEGR010000303.1:0-2710 GCA_041166985.1 Verrucomicrobiota bacterium
AACTCAGCCACGAGCAAAAACTCGTGGTCGGCGAACATCTCGCCAAACTTTTGAAAAGCCGCGTGACATACCATCACAGCGGACTCAGCTACGCCGCGCGCGCTGGCGTCATCGAACCGCTCGCCAAAGCCGGTCAGCTTCGTGTGGTCGTCGCCACGATGGGTCTGGCCGCGGGAATTAATTTTTCACTCCGCAGTGTCGCTCTCGCTGGTGAATCGTATCGCCGCGACGCCGTTGAACAACCGCTGCGCGCGGACGAGATTCTGCAAATGTTCGGTCGCGCTGGCCGCCGGGGTCTGGATGAAACGGGTTTCGTCCTGGTCACAGCCAATGAAATCCGTTTGCTCGACTCGCGCGCGGGCCATTTGTCCCGCAGTGGCGCGGTGGACTGGAGCGCGTTGCTCGGTTTGATGACTGCTTCCGCGCAACAAGGCCGCGATCCATTCACCGAAGCCGTTCGTGTGCAGGAACGATTGTTCACCGTAAAACCCATTTTTCTTGGCGTCGAAGAATCGTTGAAACATCCGAAGGTTCCGTGCGGTCTGCATACCGACGCCGAACGCGCACGTCACGTCCGCAAGCTGGTTCGTGAAATGCAAAACAGTCGTGGTGAGTGGGAATCGGTGCCGCAACTTTCTGAAATCCCGTTGCGGAATATTTTCGTGGGTGGCACAGGCGTTCCGCCTGTCGTTTCCGGCGTCACGCCGGAAACCGTTTCAACGCCCGAAATTGGCGGACAGGCGCAAACGATCTGGACAAACCTCGTCTCACCAACAATTCGGCGGGACGCCGAATTGGACAGGCCAGAGGCCTGTGCCACCTCGGAAAGCCCTGCTGCGAAATTATTTTCCGTCCTCTCACATCCTGCCGCGCTTGAAAAAGTCGGCTACGGCACCCTCGTCGTTCTCAGCGACGACAATGGAGTGAAAACTTACGGTCGTGCGCTCATTGTCGCTGAACGGTTGAATGACGACCGGGTGATTATCGCAAAATGGATTCGCCGGATGACTAACTGGAACGGACGCCAGGCACCTTCATCAGTGTGGGACGGCAACATCGCGCCACTCATCGCGGAAAAACTCGCGCAACAAAAGACGCCGTTGGTCCGCTTCATCAATGCCGGCAATCAAATTCTCGCGCACGTCAGCATCGCCGATTTGCCGATGCGCGTGGCCGTGGATAAATATGGTGTTGCGCTCTGGCGACCAACCGAACGCGAAGTGTTGCCTTATGACTGCGCTCAATGCTCGCTCGTTCCAATCTGCAAACAACTTCCCACCTCCACCGGCACCGCCCTGCTCTGGCGGCGGTTGAATCTTGTCGACGCCGCTGGCGTACCAACACTGCGCGGGCGTCTCGTAAGTTTCTTTTCGCAAGGCGATGGCCTCGCGATTGCCGCCGCACTCGAAGATGAAAAATATCCGCTCGATGAACTGATTTACGATCTGGCCAATCTTGATGCCGGCTTCCGCTTTTGCGGTGAAGAAAATCGCTGGGGTGGACGGCTTGCCATCGCTTGTCATGAACAATACGGTTTGCAAAACATTCCTGGCTATCTGGAAAACGGCACGCCGCCGAAATACGGCGCGGGGGCGGAGGATGTCGTCGCGTCGGTTCACAAAAATCCGCTCAACAAACACGGTTGGATTACCGACCTGGTCGGCCCCGGCGACATTGACCGCATCATTATCGAATGGCGCAGCCTGCTCCGACAGATTGGGCACGCGCCAGAGCTGGACTGGCCCCGCTGGCGCGCGCTGCAGACATTGGCCAAAACGATCCTGAACGAAACCGAATCGCCGACGCTCACCGAATTACCCCCGCTGGAATACAATCAAACCCGGCGCGTGGATCATCGGCTCGTTTTGCGAAGGCATTAAACAGGAATTAGCCCGGGGAATCCACCGGGGTACGGTTCCGGGAAATTACGGGCAATAAAACTGCGCCCACCCTGATTGTTCAATTTCTGAGCTTCTGTCTTAATGAAGTCATGAACGCTAAAACATTATTGGTCACTTTCATCTGTGCAACTTCGCTTGCGGGCACTGGTTTAATGGCAATGCAGGCGGGCCGGATGGCCGCCCTTCGGCAAGAACTTCCGAATGTCCGCCCGATGACCGCGCCTTCCTGCGATCCCACCAATGCAGCCACCGGCCTCCTGATTTCAGACGCCGCCGTGAAGCGTTATTACTTTGATCATACCTGGGAATTTACCGCGCTGCCCCAATCTCCGATTCAACGCGCCAAAGCCTGGACGCAAATTGAGCCAGTCATCCGGCAGAAACTCGCTCAGGTTGGCCAGCAAATGTAAGTTGACAAACGTATCGTGGTTTGAAGCGGCGGCTCTGTGAGCGCTGCTTATTTTTTTGGCAAATCCATAATCTCCCAATAAAAAAAGGCGAGCCGTTGCCGGCTCGCCTTGAATTCTTTTGCGCTGGGATCAGCGCTGCGGTTCGCGTTCGCGGCGAGGACCACGGTCGGGGCGCGGGCCGCGATCAGGACGACGGCGGTCACCGCCATCTTGCTGGTCGCCACCATTATCGCCCTGCTGTTCGTAACCGGCGGGCGCTTGTTCAGGCGCGGTGCCCATTTCCTTGTCGCGATCAGCCATGGCGGCTTTGCGCGAGAGACGGACACGGCCTTTTTCATCCACGCCCAGGCATTTCACCCAGATTTCATCGCCCATCTTGACGATGTCTTCGGTCTGCTT
>JBEEGR010000304.1:0-6732 GCA_041166985.1 Verrucomicrobiota bacterium
GAATACCAATCCAGCGGCCATCCCGGCAGTGACATCACAATTCCAATCATAAACAAATAGCCCGCCATGCTCCACGCCGAGGTTCCGTGATGACGTTCAAAAGAATGAAACACAAATGGCAACACGCCACCGAACACAACGAGCAAGAGAATCGCCGTGCCGTATGTCTCCTCAATATTTCCGAACCGCGCCTTGGCTAAGGTGTAAGCGACCGATTTTTTGTAAGTCGGCTCATCCACAATTCCACGAAATGCTTCAGGAACTTTATTCGCATGCGCAAGCACATGACGCGAGTTGAGCCGGCTCAGCCAGAGTTCTGCGACCCAGCGGGCGAGGATGAGCGCGACTGCTGACCAAACGATGACGTTATTAAGTTGCATGCCCTGCAAACGGTTAATTTGGATTGGCAAAATGTGAATCGTAGTTCTTCAAAATTCCTGCCCAAAGATCAACCAAACGCTTTTCTTTACTATCCATCAGAGGAAGTTGATCGGGACAAAGTTTGAGATAGTCGCGAATGCCAACGGCAATAGACCCTGTGCTGGTATTGAGAGATGTGTGAAATACTCGGCGGGAAGAAATATTATTGGCTTTGAAGCCGTCCATCTGCGCGAACGAGAACGGAGTGGAGTGGGTATGATTTGAACCATACTTGAAAATTGAATCGTAGTAGCCTTCACTAACCCCAGCACTAGCACAAAGCTGTTCGCTTGTTTCAAGTTTGGCGTCTTCTCCGCGTAGCACTCTTTTGCGCTTATCTTTCGATAAGGCTGTAAATAGAGGATTCTTCTCAAGTTCGTGTTTTAATTGAGACATCTGGTGTTCAAGTTTGGGCAATCCCACAGAGTTCGGAACACCCGATTGAAGCATTTTAATGCGTTCACATGTCTCATGATAACGCCAAACGTTCTTGCGAAGTCGTAATTCACCCGCAGGCAAATTTGTTCGAGTAAAATAATGCAGTGCTAAATATGTCTCGACGAGGTTTCGGCTTAATGATGATACGGATGGCAAATCCCAAGTCTGAAACTGCCCGGGAGCATAAAGTGAACTGCCGGGACATAATCTAAGAATACTCAAACCGTTCAAAGCTAATCTGCCAAAAGCGAGCGATGCCATCATCATGTGCCAAGAGACGTTCTGGCGGCCTTCAGTTCTGCCGGAAATTTTTACCGCACAGAAAGAAATCGTCTCAAGAGATTGAATGGCTTCATTGGTTTCCATTTACCACTTCAATTCCTGCAAGCGCCGCGCAACTTCTTCAGCATTCGCTCGGCTGTTGAAGGCGCTGATGCGGAAGTAGCCTTCACCGCGTGAACCGAAGCCGCTGCCGGGCGTAATGACGACATTGGCATCGCCGAGAATTTTATCAAATGCCTGCCAACTTGTGACGCCTTTCGGTGTGCGCACCCAGATGTAAGGCGCGTTCTCGCCGCCAAAAACTTTTAGCCCAGCCTTCTTCGCGCCTTTGCGTAACACCTGCGCGTTGCCAAGATAATGTTCGATGAGCGCGCGGACTTGCGCTTTGCCTTCGTCGGAGTAAAGCGCTTCGGCGGCGCGTTGAATCACGTAACTCACGCCGTTGAATTTCGTCGTCTGCCGCCGCGACCAAAGCGGATGCAGCGGTTTGAATTCGCCGGACTTGGTTTGGGCGTTGAGCGATTTCGGCACGACGGTATAAGCGCAACGCACGCCGGTGAAGCCGCCGTTCTTGGAAAAGCTGCGGAACTCGATGGCGCAATCGCGCGCGCCGGGAATTTCGTAAATCGAATGCGGCAACGCCGGGTCCATGATGTAAGCCTCGTAAGCGGCATCGAACAAAATGATCGCTTTGTTTTCGAGCGCGTATTTCACCCACGCCTCAAGCTGCGCGCGCGTGGCGACGGCGCCGGTCGGATTGTTCGGCGAACAAAGATAAATCAGATCCACATGCTTCTTCGGCGGCGCGGGAATGAAACCGTTGCTCGATTTGCATGGGAGATAAACGAGTTTGCCGTACGCGCCGGCTTCGTTCGCATCGCCGGTGTGACCGGCCATCACGTTCGTGTCCACGTAAACGGGATAGACCGGATCGCTGATGGCGATTTTATTTTTCGCGCCGAGAATATCGAGGATGTTGCCCGTGTCGCACTTCGTTCCATCGCTGACGAACACTTCATCGTCCGCCACGTCGCAACCGCGATCGCGAAAATCATTTTTGGCAATCGCGAAACGCAACCATTCGTAACCTTGCTCGGGGCCGTAGCCTTTGAACGTGTCGCGCGCGGCCATTTCATCCACCGCTTTGTGCATCGCGGCGATGACGGCGGCGGGCAATGGTTCGGTCACGTCGCCAATGCCGCAGCGGATGAGACGTTTCGCCGCGTCAGGATTGGCATCGCAAAAAGCTTTTACGCGGCGACCGATTTCCGGAAAAAGATAACCGGCTTTGAGCTTCAGATAATTGTCGTTTAGGTGCGCCATGAAATTATTGTTAAAAAAATTGAACCAACGGGCGCAGACAGTAATGGAACCCGGAAATTCGCGCAAGCGCGGCACGAAGTTGAAAGGCGACGAGGCGACGGAGTCCTCCAGGGAGCGTGGCATTTATGCCGCTTCAATGGGAATAACTGTTTGGTGTTCGAGGATTGCTGATCGTGCGCGAATTGAAGCGGGCTAAAGCCCGCGCTCCTTTCGCAAAGTCGCCGTTTCTCGATTGCATAGTTCCGCCTTAAACCGGCGTGCGCTTTCTCCGCCGGGCAAGATGCCATGGCTTTACGGCAGGCAGGATGCCAGCCGCTACGCAAATTTTCTCTGGAGAAATTTATTTCAAACCGTATGTTGCCTGCGCTGCATGAAAAAGATTGGTTTTAATTCCTGGTTGCTGTTGCCCATCGTCCTGTTGAACGCGCAGATTGGTTTTGCGCAGATGCCCGGTGGCGGCGTCAATTTCGCGCTCAACAAACTTTTTGGCAGTTCATCCAATTTCACCGCGCTGGCGGACGTCGCGGTTTTTGACAAAGCGCAAAAGGAATACATGCGCACGCCGATGAATTTCGCCGTGCTCAATAGCAAAGTGCGCGTGGACATTGATCTCGGCCAGATAAAGAGCAAGGAACTGCCCGCCAGCACGGTAGCCGGCATGAAAAAAGTGGGGCTGGATCGCATCGCCAGCGTGGTGCGTCCGGACAAGCAGACGATGTACCTCATTTATCCGCTGGTGAAAAGTTACGTGAACATGCCGATGTCCAAAGAGGACATCGAAGCTTCCGGGCAAACGCTCAAAGTTGAAAAGGTGGCGATGGGAAAAGAAACCGTCGCCAGCCATCCCTGCACAAAGAACCGCGTCACGATCAAAGACAGCAAAGGCGGCGTGGCGCTCGACGCCCTGACCTGGAATGCCAGCGACCTGAAAGATTTCCCGGTGCAAATTCAAATGAAGGAAAATGGCAACACCACCGTGATGCGCTTTTCACAAGTCAAATTTGTCGCGCCGGATGCCAAATTGTTTGAAGCGCCGGCCGGCTTCAAACTTTACGACGATCCGCAGACACTCATGTTGAGCGCGACTCAAAAAAACAATGCCCCGCCGAAGAAGTGACGAGGGCTACGTCAGAGGGGAATGGAGCGTTTCATTAATACCCTGCTTTAGCGGGGTGTTGTCCAACTCGCGTCGGGTTTAAACCGTTTCAACGGTTTTGTGGGACGGGAAAACCGCTGAAGCGGTTGGGACATTGAGCAGCCCATTTCCACCCAGCTAAAGCAGGGTGTTAATGAGAGTCTAAACAGATTGTGTTCGCTTTCCAATTCGCCTCAATAAATTACATCGTCCTTTCCCGTTTAATCGTTATCCTTGGTCACTGATTTTATGCGTATTACCAATCTGAATCCAGACACCGACATCGGCGCCAGTTCCTGGTTCGTCGAAATGGACGAACACCGGCTCATGCTCGATGCCGGCACGCACCCGAAACGCGAAGGCCGCGACAGTCTGCCGTTGTACGGATTGGTGAAGAACCACGACGTTGACGCCATCGTGATTTCACATTGCCACCATGATCACGTCGGCTCGCTGCCAGTCGCATTGCGCTACTTTCCAAAAGCGCACGTGCTCATGCCGGAGTTGAGCTATTTCATCATCGAACGCGTGTTGCATAACTCAGTCAACGTGATGACGCGTCAGCGCGACGAACTCGGCATCCGCGAATATCCGCTCTACACCCATGATGAAGTGGACGAAATCGCCGGTTCGTTTCAGGCTTTCAAATACAATCGGCAGGTGGATTGGGCTTCATTTCAAAAAAGCCGCGCCGGATTTCTTTCTCCGACGCTGGAATTTTTTGATGCGGGCCATACGCTCGGTTCTGCGGGAGTGCTCGTGCGCGGGAAAAATGAATCGGTCTTTTACACGGGCGACGTCTGTTTCCACGATCAAACAATTCTCAAGCGCGCCCGCTTCGAAGGCGTTCGCGCCGACGTGCTCATCATGGAAACCACGCGCGGCAATCGCGCAGTGCCGGCCGGTTTCACGCGCGAAAGCGAAATCAAACGCCTGACTGAATCCATTCAACGCGTGCTCGCGCGCAAAGGCTCGGTGCTGATGCCGACGTTTGCTTTGGGCCGCACGCAGGAAGTGCTTGCGCTGCTCGCAGTGCTGATTGCCGAAGGAAAATTGAAACATCAGCCGATTTTCATCGGTGGACTGGGCCGCGTGTTCACGGAAATTTACGATCTCGAATCGCATCGCACGCATCGCCAGTTGCCGAATCTGCAATTGCACGAAGCGTTGAATCTCGTTGTGCTCGAAAAAGGCCAGGCCGAAACCATGAAGCTCACCGGGGGGAAAATTTTCGTCATCACCGCCGGCATGATGAGCGAGAACACCGCCGCGCACGACCTCGCGCTCCGCATGATGGGCGATGAAAAGCAGGCGATCTTTTTTGTGGGTTACGCTGATTCCGAAACGCCGGGCGGCCGGCTCAAGGCTGCGAAAGACGGTGAAACATTTATTTTCAGCGGCAGTGGCGGCGAAGCGACGCGCCGTTGCGAAGTGGGGGACTTTGACTTAACCGCGCACGCTAATCGCGACGACCTGCTTGATTTTGTCGGCCGTGTCGAACCGCGCACCATTCTGCTCGGCCACGGCGACGCCGACGCGCGCAAATGGTTTGAGGAAAAAATCCACGCCCGTCATCCGAAAATAAAAGTCATCCAGCCCGAACCAGGCAAAGCGGTGGAAGTTTAAACCGTTAAGGGTGGTACAGGCGTCCCGCCTGTGCCACCCGTAAAAATCATTTCCGCAATTGGAGGATCGTGGAAGTCTTATTGTTCTGCGCGCTTAACCGGGCGAATGCTGGCGGAGGCGCAGGAAAACATTGGGACCGCAGATTGGATCCAGTAGATTGAACTGGGTTGTGTTGGTGCCGTTCAAGAATGAATTGGTATAGCTCGACACCGGTGCCCAGACTCCGCTGACCAGGTTGGAACTGAATTCCGGGACCAGCAGCCAGGTGTTCGTTTCTCCCGTGGACAACAGCACGATGTTGGTCGTCACGGACACGGAAAGAATCTGGTTGGGAGCGGGTGGTGGCAGAATATTGATGAGTCCGTTGAAGAGGTGAAAATTGCATCGGTAGTATAGCGTGGACGGATAATTATTCGTTGGCAATGTCACAACAATGGATCCTGAGGTGACAATTTGCGGGGTCGCCCCGGAATAAGCCGAACCACTGGGCGGGTTGGCTGTGTTGTTGGTCGCAATCACCACGGGGTGAATGGAGGAAACTCCAATGATAAACCGATACGTCGCTCCGGCGGTCAGGTTCAAAGTAGGATTTTCATTAGTGGTAGAAGTGCCGGCGGGGATATTGGTCACGTTGTAAAAGAAACCCGGGCTGGAAAATCCATAAATAGAAAATTGCGCCTGAACGCGGGCAGTGGTGAGACCGAGAGCTATCACTAAACACGAGAAAAACGACGTCTTCATATTTTGAACTGGTATGCGTTAACTCTGCTCCCGTTCTTCACAAAAACAATCCAAAAATATCCATTCCACTTCCCCAGTTCTTTGGCTGAGACGAAACAGGCGAATGTTTTTCTGTAAATAATTCTTTGCCCCCGCGCCTGCTTCCGCAAAAATAAGGCGTGCAAATCCGGTTTCTACTCGGTCCCGCAGGCAGCGGCAAAACGTTTCGCTGCCTTTCGGAAATCCGCGCGGCGTTGCACATGGCGGCGGATGGACTGGATTTGATTTTGCTCGCGCCAAAACAGGCGACCTTCCAACTCGAACGTCAATTGCTTGCGGGCGGCGATTTGCAGGGCTACACGCGGCTTCACATTTTTTCTTTCGAACGCCTCGCGCGTTTCATCTTTGAAAAATTGAATCGGCCTGTGCCGCAATTGCTCGATGAGGAAGGCCGCGTGATGGTGTTGCGCAGTTTGCTGGCGAAAAAACGCGAGCACCTGCAACTGTTTCGCGCCAGCGCGCGGCTGACCGGCTTCGCCCAGCAACTCAGCCGCGCCTTGCGGGAACTTCAGCGTAACCAACTTACGCCGGAGTCGCTTAACAAACTCGCGGATGACGTGAAGGCGAACGCCGGACTTTCGCTGAAACTCCAGGACCTCGCCACACTCCTCCGGCATTATCTCGACTGGCTGGCGGCGCATGATTTGCAGGATGCGGATTGTTTGCTCGGCGCTGCCGCCGCATTGGCAAGCGAATTCAAAATTCAAAATTCAAAATTCAAAATTTCC
>JBEEGR010000305.1:0-7023 GCA_041166985.1 Verrucomicrobiota bacterium
CGATGCGATGTCCGCGAATTTTCACCTGATGATCGAGCCGGCCAAGAAATTCAATTGCACCATCGTCGCGGAAGCGCGCGAGGTCTCCGGTGCGATAAAGCTGTTCATGGGAACGCCGAGCACCGGCTCGGCCAGTTTCGTTGTCGTATCCGGTTCGGGCCGAGCTGGTGCTCGGCGTTCCGGCAAATGGATTCGGGATAAATTTTTCGGACGTGAGCTCCTCGCGATTCAGATAACCGCGAGCCACGCCATCGCCGCCGATCAGTAATTCGCCGGGTTCGCCATCGCGAACAGGTTGAAACTGATCATCCACAATATAAATCTGTGTGTTGGCGAGTGGGCGACCGATTGTCACGGCATCGCCGGGAAATAATTTTGTGCAGGCGGACCAGATGGTCGTCTCGGTTGGGCCATACATGTTGAAAAGTTCGGCGCAACCGGCCAGTCGTTGCGCCAGCGCGGACGGCAAAGCTTCGCCGCCAACGAGAAATTTTTTTAAATGGCGCAAGGCATCGAAGGTCTGCGTGTCCTCAACCAACAGCGCGGCTTGCGACGGCGTGCATTGAAAATGAGTGACGTGGTGATGAAGGATTTGATCGGCGATGGAACGCCGAGCACCCGCCCGGCCAGTTTCTATGGCGTTTTGATTCTCGCCGAGCAGGTGTTCGGCGCTCCACTCCTCGGGTTGAATCACGACTTTGAAACCGCGCGTCAGCGTCCAGAACAATTCCAAGACGGAAATATCAAACGAGATGCTCGTCACAGCCAGCCATACGCCAGCTTCGTTGCCGAGAACCGCATCCATGCCAGCGAAAAAATTCACGACGTTGCGATGTGTAACCATCACACCCTTCGGTTTGCCTGTGGAACCGGAGGTGTAGAGGACGTACGCCAAATTTGCGGATGACAACTGTTGTGTGTTCCGTGTTCCGTGTTCCGTGGTTTCGGTTTCGGTTTCGGTTTCGGTTTCGGCGTCGAGGCAAATGACGCGGGCTTCATTGGCAGGAAGTGTCGTGAGCAGATTTTTTTGCGTGAGCAACACCGGCGCTTGCGAATCCTGCATCATGAACGCCACACGTTCCTTCGGATACGTCGGATCCATTGGCACATAAGCGCCGCCGGCTTTGAGAATACCGAGCAGGCCGATCATCATTTCCAGCGAGCGATTTACGCAAATACCGACGCGCACTTCGGGGCCGACACCGCATTGGCGCAATTGTTCCGCGAGCGCATTCGCGCGGTCGTTGAGTTCGCGATAAGTCAACTGACGGTCTTCAAAAACAATCGCGACCGAATCCGGCGTGCGTTCGACCTGCTCTTCGAAAAGCTGATGAACGCATTTGTCTTTTGGATAATCAACCTCCAGGCCGATTGAATTCCTGAGCGACTGAACCTTCGACGCCGAAGAACCAATCCCAATCGTTTGCGGTTCCCGCGCCGCCGGATTGTCGCCGGATTGAATCAGATTTTTTGCGAGGGCTGACATGGGTTTTGAAATCATGTGACCGTTAAAAAGCTGGAAAGTGCGGATTTGCGGCTGCAAAAATCCATCAACTCACGTGCCATAAAGCTAATGCCCGCTGTGTGAATGTCTGCGTCGGTTCCCATATCGTGCCTAGCGTATTACGCGTTTCGCCGCTGGAGTAAGTGGGTGATTACCCGCCGACAGCGCAAAAAACTTCCCAGCCTCACATTTGTATGCTGCTTAAAGTTTTTCAAAGCCTGTAGGTCAAATTGATTTTCCTTACAGCACATCACCCTATTTTTTCATGGCGAAATTCCTTTAGCCTCAATTATTACCGTGACTGGCACAAAAAAAGAACTGCGCGTCCTCGTCGTCGAAGACATGGCCGCGGACATGACGCTCATTAATCATGAACTGCGCCGGTCGGGCCTCAACTTTCGCTCGCGCCGCGTGGAATCGCGCGAGGCGTTTTTGCACGAACTCGAACATCACGCGCCCGACGTGATTCTCTCGGATCACGGTGTGCCGGGGTTTGATGGGTTTGCCGCCCTGGAGGAAGCGCGTAAGCGTTGTCCGGAAGTGCCGTTCATTTTCGTCACCGGCGCGCCGCGCGAGGAAGTCGCCGCCCAGACATTGCAAAGCGGCGCGGACGATTACGTTTTAAAAAATAATTTAAACCTGCTTGTGCCCGCCATCCAACGCGCGCTGAACGAAACGGACCGGCGGCGTTTGCAACATCTGCAACTGGAAGCCGCGCTGCTCAGCGCCGAAGAGCAATTGTATCTGCTCGCCAAAGAAGTCAGAGAATACGCCATGTTCATGCTGGACGCGAAGGGGGGTGTCGCCAGTTGGAATGCGGGCGCCGAACAAATGCTCGGTTACGAGCCGAATGAAATTCTCGGGAAAAATTTCGCCCGTTTTTTTTCACGCGACGCCCAGGAAAAAAACCTGCCGCGCGATCTCATTGAGCGCGCCACGGGGGACGGCCGCGTTGAAGAAGTTGGCTGGCGCACACGCAAGAACGGCGATTTGTTTCGCGCGACCACCACGCTGATTCCCTTGCGGCGCGTGGCCACTCTGCGCGGATTTCTTTGCCTCTTTCGCGATCAATCCCGGCACAGCGAAGAAACCGAAGCCGAAGTGCGCGAGCACCTCGCGCGCGTGGAAGCCGAGAACCGCGAGATGGAGGAATTCACTCACGCCATCTCGCTCGATCTGCGGTCACCGTTGCGGCACATCGAAAGTTTTTCCCAACTGCTGCTCAAGACCGCGCCGGATCGTTTGGATGACAAGAGCCAAACTTATTTGAAAACAATTTCGGAATCCGCGCATCGGATGAGCCGGTTGGTGGACGACCTGTTCACCTTTTCGCGCATTGGCCAGGCGGAAATGTACCGCCTGCACACAAGCATCGCGGAAATCGTCAAAGAAGTAATCCACGATCTGCGGCACGAAACTGAGGGACGCGACGTGCAGTGGGTCATTGGCAAGCTCCCGGAAGCCATGGGTGATCCGGTGATGCTTTGGCGCGTGATGACCATTCTGATTTCCAACGCGCTGAAATTTACCCGTCCGCGCAAACACGCACGCATCGAAATCGGCTCCGAGGAAAACGAACGCGAATTTATTTTCTACGTCCGCGATAACGGTGTGGGCTTCGACAACCATTATGCTGACCGGCTGTTTGGCGTGTTTCAGAAACTGCACGCCAAAGAATTCGAAGGCACCGGCGTCGGCCTGGCGAATGTGCGCCGCATCATTCATCGTCACGGCGGAAACGTCTGGGCCGAAGGTGAGGCTGACGAAGGCGCGACCTTTTATTTTTCGCTGCCGAAGTAAAAAGGTTATCCACGCGCACGTTTTCCCCAGCAGGTTATCACCCTATTTTAGCCGCGGGTTCCGGGTTCTAAAGTCGTTTTCAACCGTTTCAGGCTTATCAAAAAGAAACTTCGCATACTAATGCTCGAGGACGAGGCGCGTGACGCCGATCTGGCCGAATTCACCCTCAAACAGGGCGGGTTCGACTTTTCGTTCAAGCGCGTGGATACGGAAAGTGAATATCTCGACGCCCTGCAAAATTTTGATCCCAGCGTCATTCTTTCCGATCACGGCCTGCCGGAGTTCGACGGCTTTACCGCGCTGCATATCGCCCAGGAAAAAAAACCTGACGTGCCGTTCATTTTCGTCACCGGCTCGCTGGGCGAAGAAATGGCGATCAAGGCGTTAAAAAGCGGCGCGACGGATTTCGTGCTGAAACATCATCTCAGCACCCTGCCGCCCGCGTTGCATCGCGCGTTGAGCCAGATGGAAGTCCGCGTTCAACGCAAACTCGCCGAGGAAGCGTTGCAATTAAGCGAGGAGCGCTACCGCAGCCTCGTCGAACTTTCTCCCGACGCATTGTTCGTGCAGACCGACGGCCACATGGTGTTCATCAACACTGCGGGCATGAGATTGTTTGGCGCGGATCGTTCGGACGAACTGATTGGCCGCTCGGTCCTGGATTTTGTTCACCCGGATTTTCACAAAACCGTCGAGCAACATCTGCGCAAAGTGCGCAATGAAAATAAACCGTCATTCTTTCGCGAACAAAAAATGCTGCGGCTCGACGGCTCAACGGTGGATGTGGAAATGGCCGCCGCCCCGCTTACCTTTGAAGGCCAGCCGGCCGCGCAGGTTATTATCCACGACATCACCGAGCGCAAGGAGGCCGAGGAACAAATCCGCCGGCTCAACGCGGAACTGGAGCAACGCGTCATCGAACGCACCGCCGAACTGGAATCCGCGAACAAGGAACTTGAAGCGTTCAGTTATTCCGTCTCGCACGATTTGCGCGCGCCCCTCCGGCATATCGAAGGCTTCGTCGAAATTATGCGGGTCAGCAAAGGGCAAATGCTGGACGACGAGGCGCAGAATTATTTGCAGACCATCGCTGATTCCGCCAAGCAGATGGGCCGATTGATTGATGATCTGCTTTCGTTTTCACGAACGGCGCGTGTCGAATTGCGCAAAGTAAAAATCAGCCTTGCCGATCTGGTGCAAAATATTGTGAAGGAATCGGCGCCCGACATCGGCCAACGTGACGTCGAATGGGTCATTGGCGATTTACCGGTGGTGGAAGGCGACCCCGCCCTGCTCCGTCAGGTGCTCGTCAACCTGATTTCCAACGCGCTTAAATACACGCGCAAACGCCCGCACGCGCGCATCGAAATCGGCACCCGCAGCAACGCCACGGACATCGTCGTGTTCACCAAGGACAACGGCGTCGGCTTCGACATGAAGTATTCGCAAAAACTTTTCGGCGTGTTCCAGCGTTTGCATCGCGCATCGGAATTTGAAGGCACGGGCGTTGGCCTGGCGAATGTGCGCCGGATTATTTTGCGGCACGGAGGCGAGACCTGGGCCGAAGGCGCGATAGATAAAGGCGCCACATTCTATTTTTCGCTGCCGAAAAAGCGCTCGGCGTTCGACCCGCCGAAGAAAAAGCCGAAAGCGAACGATTCCGGAAACTAGAAAAATGAATGCCTCACGCACAGGACGCAAAGAGTACAACGAGCAATAATCACCACCCTCTCTCCCCGCGAGGAACGAGTGGGGAGAGAGCGGGAGAGAGGGGCGATTAACAAACTCCTCTCCCCGGCCCTCTCCTCGCTTCTGCGTCGCGAAGAGAGGGGGAACAGAATTCAGCTTTGTTCCTTTGCGGCCCTTAGCGTCTTAGCGGCCTTTGCGTGAGGCAAAAATTTAAGTGAAAAAAGAAATTCACATCCTGATGCTCGAAGACAGCGCGGCGGATGCTGAACTCGCCAAGCATACGTTGCGGCGCGGCGGAATCAATTACACCTATGTTCGCGTCGAGACGGAAATGGATTTCATTCGTGAACTGGACGAAAACCCGCCCGACCTGATTTTATCCGACTACGCCCTGCCCGGTTTCGATGGTTACGCCGCGCTCAACATCGCCAAGCAGAAATGCCCGAACACGCCGTTCATTTTCGTCACCGGCACCATGGGTGAAGAAGTTGCCATTGAAACACTCAAGAACGGCGCAACCGATTACGTTTTAAAACATCGTTTGCCGCGCCTCGTCCCGTCCGTGCATCGCGCGTTGCGTGAAGCGCAGGAACGCGCCGAACGCCGGCGTGCGCAGGAACAACTCCGCGAATCCCATGAACAACTCCGCGCGCTCTCCGTTTACTTGCAGCATGTCCGCGAAGAAGAGCGCACCCGCATCGCGCGCGAAGTTCATGATGAACTCGGCCAGGCGTTGACAAGTTGCAAACTCGATTTGTCGTGGCTCGCGGGCCGGTTGCCGAAAAATCTCAAGCCGCTCATTGATAAAACCAAGGCGCTCTCCGCGCACATGGATTCGACGATTCAAACCGTGCGACGCATTTCGACTGAGTTGCGTCCCGGCATTCTCGATCATCTCGGCCTCGTCGCCGCGCTCGAATGGCAGGCCAACGAATTTCAAAACCGCACGGGCATCAAATGCGAAGTCCACGAAGACTGGAGCGAACCGCCGTTGGACCAGTCGCTCGCCACGACGTTTTTCAGAATTTTTCAGGAGACGTTGACCAACATCATTCGCCACGCCGGGGCGACGGAAGTTTCGGTTCATCTGAAGGAGAAAGAGGAACGCATCATCCTCGAAGTGCGCGACAATGGGCGCGGCATTTCGCCGGAGGAAATTTCCAACACGCGCTCGATGGGTTTGCTCGGCATGAAGGAACGCGCGGCGTTGCTCGGCGGTGAATTTAAAATTGGCCGCGTGCGCGGCGGCAGCGGAACGCAGGTGACGGTGTCAGTGCCACTCCGCATTTCGGGAATCCAAAAACTAAACCATGAAAATTCTTTTGACCGACGACCACGCAGTCGTGCGCCACGGGTTAAAACAAATTCTCGCCGATGAGTTCAAGAAGGCGACGTTTGGCGAAGCCCGTAACGCGCAGGAAGCGTTGAACAAAATCTGGAAGGAAGAATGGGACGTCGTCGTGCTGGACATCACCATGCCCGGCCGCAGCGGCCTTGAAGTGCTGCGCGAAATCAAAAAATCCAAGCCCAAACTTCCCGTGCTCGTCCTCTCCATGCACCCCGAGGGACAATTTGCCGTGCGCGTGTTGAAACGCGGCGCGTCCGGTTACATGACCAAGGAAAGCGCGCCCGAAGAACTCGTTGGCGCGATTAAAAAAGTGCTGACCGGCGGACGCTACGTCAGCCCCTCGCTCGCTGAGAAACTCGCCACGTATCTTTCCGGCGATTCGCAGAAACCGCCGCAGGAAACTTTATCCGACCGCGAGTTTCAGGTGCTGCGCCTGATTGCTTCCGGCAAAATGGTCAGCGAGATTGCCAAAGACCTTTCCCTGAGCGTCAAAACCATCAGCACCTACCGCTCGCGTATCCTGGAAAAAATGGGGATGAAGAACAACGCCGAGTTGATGCACTACGCGATGCAGCATCAGTTGGTGGAGTAATTTCGCCTGCTCTGAAATAGCGCAACTGCTCCGTAGCGGCAGGGCATCCCTGCCTGCCGTAGAGCCGGGCATCTTGCCCGGCGGAAAAAG
>JBEEGR010000306.1:0-2724 GCA_041166985.1 Verrucomicrobiota bacterium
GACGGTCACTTTGCTGTTCGCTTCCGCAATGACGAGATTGCGCGGGCTGATCGTAGCGCCGGTCTGTTTCGTGGTGGAGACGAAAACAAACTGAATCGGTTCTTCGACTGTCACGCCGTTCGGCACATGGACAAATCCACCATCCTGGAAAAATGCCTGATTCAATGCGGTGAAAGCGTTGCCGTTGGTTTGCGCGTAGCGGGCGAAATGTTTTTCCAGAAATGCCGCGTTCGGCGGCAGCATCGCCGCGAGATTGCCGGCTTTCACGCCAGCGGGCAAACCGCGCAACTTCGACAGATCTGGCGCGTAGTGACCATTCACGAATACCAGTTTCGAGCCGGGCAATTTGGAAAATGGAAATTGTTCGAGCGCTTCGACGGAGATTTTTTGTCCGGTTGCTTCAAAAACCGGTTGAAACGGGCGATTGGCAATCGGCGCGACATTCGTAAAACGCCAGTCTTCATCCTGCAACGTGGGATATCCTTGCTCCGCGAAACTGGCAATACCGGCCTTGCGCAGCGGAAACAGCCAGGAAGGTTGTTGCGTCTGAGCTTCAAAATGTCCGAATTTTTCGAGATACGGATCGGTTTTAACTTTTTCCATCGTCTGAGTCATACAAAAGCATCTAATCGAGTGGGACAGTGTTCCATGGGGACAGAGTCAACGCAAGTCTAAGGCAGTGCGACTTGGCTTGCGTTCACCTCGGCCTTGGGCAAAGGTGTCAGTCCTGTTTATGCCGACTGAAGACGATATCAAAAATGCCCTCAAAGCTGTGAAATATCCGGGTTACTCTCGTGATGTGGTTTCATTCGGGCTGATTAAAGAAATTTCCGCGAACAACGGCGCGGTCAGCGTTTCAATGCAACTGACCACGAACAGCCCTGAAGCCGCGCAGCAAATCAAAGCCGAGAGCGAACGCGTGTTGAAGTCGTTGCCGGGTGTGACGGCGGTTCACGTCGAAGTAAAAACGCAAGCGGGCGCGCCGGTCAGCGGCGGGCAAAATCCATTTTCGCAGCAAAATAAAATGCCAGGCGTTCAGCGCGTGGTGGCCGTGGCCAGCGGCAAAGGCGGCGTGGGCAAGTCCACAACGTCAGTGAATCTCGCCTGCGCGCTGACATTTTTGGGAGCTAAAGTTGGATTACTGGATTGCGATATTTATGGCCCGAGCATTCCGTTGATGATGGGAATTAATGATCGTCCGACGCTGACTGAAGATGAAACCAAAATGGTGCCGCCCTCGAATCATGGCGTAAAACTCATGAGCATGGGCTTTCTGCTCGAAGACGATCAGCCGGTCATTTGGCGTGGGCCGATGATTCAGAAAACGATTAACCAGTTCATTCACTCCGTTGAGTGGGGCCAGTTGGATTATCTGCTGGTGGATCTTCCGCCGGGCACCGGAGACGCGCAACTATCGCTTTGCCAAACCGTGCCGCTCGATGGAGGGGTCATCGTGACAACGCCACAAGAGGCCTCGCTGGGTGTCGTGCGCAAAGGCATTGCCATGTTCGAAAAGGTCAACGTGCCGATTCTCGGCATCGTGGAAAACATGAGCTATTTCACCACGCCGAATGGCGAGCGCGTGGAGATTTTCGGCCACGGCGGCGGACGTGAAGAGGCGGAGCGCAGAGGCATCACCTTCCTGGGAGAAGTCCCGCTGTTCACTGAGATTCGCGAGGCGGGCGATGCCGGCACACCCATCGTGGTCTCGGCGCCAAAAAAACCTGCGGCCCAGGCGTTTATTGGAATTGCCGAAGAATTGCGGAAGAAGCTGGGTTGACCCTTTTGAGCCATTTGCAAAGTGGCAGAAGGCCGTTTATGTTACGACGAATGTAACAAATCGGCGTCTATGAAGTCTTCTTGTGTCATCAGAAATAAGGATTGTCAGCCAGCTCGACGCCACCTAAGCTTTCACGCGCAAGAAATTGCTTATGTCCAAAGACACCAAAGAGCCTAATCAGGCTAACGATTTGCTGAAGAATTCTTCGCTTTACAGGGAATTTCAGGCGGAACGCGAGGAGATTTTGCGACATAAATGGATTGAATCGGAAAAAGCCGGCCGAGACATCGGTTTTGAGCGCGCGCTAACGGACTGGATTATCAAACACCGTTCGAAATGGCGCAAATCCCGGCAACCCGCAACCAGTTAAACCAATTTAGTTTACTCCTTTAAGGCGGCCCTGCGAGGCGGCCAAGGAATGAAAAACAAACACGACACGCGAAATGCGAAGTTCAAAGCGATTAAACCCCGCTTTGAACTTCGCATTTTAAATTTCTACGCGCGCGCTTTTTTCCATGCCTGAATCCATCGTCATTTTAAATGCGCAGGCGATTCAACGAGCTTTGACGCGCGTCGCGCACGAAATCGCCGAACGCAATGAAGCCAGCGGCGAGGTTGCGCTCGTCGGCATCCAGCGCGGCGGCGTGCCTCTCGCAGAGAGATTGTGCGCTTTGCTGGTCGGCATCTGGAACCATCCTGTTCCCACGGGCAGCATTGATGTCAGCATGCACCGCGACGATCTCAGCCAACGCGCCGCACCCAACGTTTTGCCAACGGTCCTGCCTTTCGACGTAAACGGCAAAACTGTGGTGCTCGTGGACGACGTGCTTTTCAGCGGACGCACCATCCGCGCGGCCATGGATTCATTGAATGATTTTGGACGGCCTAAACGAATTCAACTGGCGGTGCTTGTGGACCGCGGTCATCGCGAACTTCCAATTAAA
>JBEEGR010000307.1:0-5382 GCA_041166985.1 Verrucomicrobiota bacterium
GAAACCGTTCGTGGATTTGACACTTTAAAAATCATTCGGATTGCTTTCGCAAAACACACGCAAGAGCAATTCGGCGAGACGCCGAATTGGACCCGCGAGACGCGGGTGCTACCCATAACCCGGGAACACCGTATTTCAAATTTCGCGCTCAACTGACATGTCCATTCTTGCTTACATCTTTCTCCTGCCATTGCTCGCCGCCATCGTGCTGGCGTTTGTGCCGCGCAATTTTGCCGTCATCATGCGCGTGGTGACGGTCGTCACGACTCTGATCGTTGCGTTGCTCGCGATTAAAATGTTTTGCCAGTTCAACAGCGCGGCGGTGGAGGAAAACGGTTACCGCTTCGTCAGCGTCATTCCCGGACTTGGCGCGGAATCGCTCGGCATTGCATGCAAACTCGGCGTGGATGGCATCAACGTGGGCCTCGTGCTGATGGGCGCAATCGTGGCGTTCGCGGCGGCGTGTTGCTCGTTTGAAATCAAATCTCGCGAGAAGGAATTTTACATCCTGCTGCTCGTGATGACCGGCGGAATCCTCGGCGCATTTGCATCGCTGGATCTATTTTTCTTTTACTTTTTCCACGAGCTCGCGCTGGTGCCGACCTTCATCATGATTGGCCTGTGGGGACGCGGTGAAAAGAAAAACTACGCCACCTTTCAAATCACGCTTTACCTCAGCATCGGCGCGCTGATTGCGTTGATTGGTTTGATTGCGCTTTACGTGCAATCCGGCGCGCACACGTTCGACATTCCCGCGCTCACGGAACATATCCGGCAAAATCCGCTGTCGCTCAGTTCGCAGAAATTTATTTTCCCGCTGCTACTGTTCGGTTTTGGGATTCTGGTTTCACTCTGGCCGTTCCATACCTGGGCGCCGCTTGGCTACGGCTCTGCGCCGACGCCGACTGCGATGTTGCACGCCGGTGTGCTGAAAAAATTTGGTCTGTATGGTTTGATTCGCATCGCGCTGCCACTGATGCCGGACGCCGCGCAGAGTTGGATGCAAATTCTCGCCTGGCTCGCGCTCGGCAATCTCGTTTACTGCGGCTGGGTGGCGATGCAGCAAAAGAATTTCAACTGGCTCGTCGGTTATTCCAGCGTGGCGCACATGGGATTTATTTTCCTCGGCATTGCCACGTTGACACTCGTTGGCGTGACCGGCGCGGTGCTGGTGATGATCGCGCACGGATTTCTCGCGGCTCTGACGTTTGGTTTGAATGGTTACATTTATCAGCAGACCGGCACACTCGAAATCAAAGAGCTTGGCGGACTGTTGCGCAAATTGCCATTCATCGGCACCGCGCTGATTATGGCGGCGTTTGCGGGATGCGGCTTGCCGGGATTCGCGAATTTTACCGGCGAAGTGACCGTGTTGTTCGGCGCGTGGAGTGTGCCTTCGTTGCGGTTGATCACCGTGCTGGCGTGTTGGGGCGCATTGATTATCGGCGCGATTTATATGCTGCGCGCGGTCAGGAATATTTTACATGCTGAGTTGCCGGAGAAGTGGAACAACATTGTTGACGCTCACATCTGGCGCAAAGTTCCTTTCGCTTTATTGCTCGCGAGCCTGATTGTCTTTGGCTGTTTCCCTCGATTGTTGACCGACAAAATTTCGCCGAGCGTTTCAAACATCGTGCAGATGGCGAATCCGGTTTTAGCAAAAGCAAGAGCACTCGCCCCCGCTGAGCCGAGCAAAAATCAAAGTCTCCTCACTTCGGCGGCTACTAAATAACGATGAACCTTTCTTTAATGAGTCTGGAAATCTCGGTGATCGCACTCGGCCTGGTGCTGTTGCTGGCGGATTTATGGCTGCCGGCGGAACGCAAACGCCTGCTTGGCTACGCAGCCGTCGTTGCGTTGACGGTTTTACTCGTGAACAGCTTCACGGGAAATTGCAGTTGCAGTCTGCGGGGCGACGCCTTTGGCGGAATGTTCGTTCAGGATGCGCTCGCGGTCTTCTTCAAACGCTTTTTCCTGATGGCGACGATTCTCGTTTTGCTGATGGCGGTGGAATTCTCGGACCGCATCTCCTTCGGTATTTCCGAATACTATTCGCTCATCATCTTTGCGCTTGTCGGAATGCTCTTCGCCGCTTCGGCGAATAATTTCGCGCTGCTGTTTGTCTCGCTGGAATTGATCACTATTACGTTTTACATCCTGACGAGTTTTCAACGCGCGCGACTGGTGTCGCTCGAAGCGGGAATAAAATATCTCATCATTGGCGCGCTCTCGACGGCATTCACGGTTTACGGCATCGCGCTGGTTTATGGAATTTCCGGCAAGCTGAACTTCACTGAACTGGCCGACGTTGCCGCGCAATTCAGCGCGAACAAAGTTTTTCTTTTCGGTCTGCTGCTGATTCTGGTTGGGCTTGGTTTCAAGATTGCCGCGTTTCCATTTCAAATCTGGGCGCCGGATGTTTATCAGGGCGCGCCGACGCCGACGACTGCATTTCTTGCCATCGGTTCGAAGGCGGCGGGATTTATTTTGCTGCTGCGAGTTTTATTTACGGCGGTTCCCGCGATTCCGCCGCAATGGACAAATCTGCTGATTCTGATTTCCGGCATTACGATTCTCTACGGCAATCTCTGCGCAATTCCGCAGCGCAATGTCAAACGACTGCTCGGCTATTCGAGCATCGCGCAGGCGGGTTATTTATTGATGGGCGTGGCGGCGATGAGCAGCGTGGGTGCCTCGGCAGTGCTTTATTACCTCGGCGGCTATCTGTTCACCGTGCTGGCCGCCTTCATGGTGATTGCATTGGTCATGCGGCATCTGGGCAATGAAGACGTTTCCGGATTGGCAGGTTTGAGTCAACGCTCGCCGTTGTTGGCCGCGACGATGACGCTGGCGATGGTTTCACTGGCGGGCATTCCGCCGCTGGCCGGTTTTTTCGGAAAATTTCTCCTGCTCAAAGCGGTTATAGAACGCGGTGCCGCGAATCCGGCTTATTACTGCCTGGCGTTCGTCGCGCTGGCTGGCGTGGTGATTTCGATTTACTACTATTTCGGCATCATCCGGGCGATGTATTGGTCGCCGGGAGAAAATAACGCCGCGCCAATTCAGATTTCGTGGCCGTCGCGCATCGCGCTGATCGTTTGTATTGCCGGTATGTTTTATTTGGGTTTATTTTCCGGACGAATGGTGGACGCGGCCGATGCCGCCGTCGCGGTTCTGAAATTCTGATTGATGGCGGAGTCGCCGGGTCTGTGAAGCGGAACGGTTCCGTCCGAAAAATTTAAAACCAACATGCCCGGTTCCTTCGAGCAAAAAGTTTTTCTTGGCCGCTCTCAGCGAAAACTGATGGCGCAGGCCAATCCAATTTTTACATATCATAAAATCGGCGTGGCCCCGTCGCAGACGAGCGACCCATTTCTGTATGCCACTTCCGAAAAACTGAATCGGCATCTGTCCATGCTTGAGCAAGCGGGGTTTTCTACGGTCAAGCTGGAGGAAGTTGTTGTTGATGAGTCGAAGGCGCGCGCGGTCATCACGTTCGACGACGGCTTTCAAAATGTTTTTGAAAACGGGTTGGAAATCCTGGCGCGACACAAAACGCCCGCCATTCAATTCATCATCAGCGGTGCCATTGGGAAAAAAAATGACTGGGACATCGCGAAAGGCGACGTGGCCGAAACGCTTATGGATGCCCACCAAATCCGGGAATGGCTCGCGGCTGGGCACGAAATTGGTTCGCACACAATTACGCATCGCAATTTGAAAAAATTAAGCGCCGCCGAAGCGCGTGAGGAAATTTTTAGCAGTAAAAAAGTTCTGGAAGACACCTTCGGCGTTACCGTCAAACATTTCTGTTATCCGTTTGGCGGCTGGACGACGGCCGTGCGGGAGTTGGTGGCCGAAGCCGGTTACGCGACGGCCTGCACGGTGGATTTTGGCATGAACGAAACAGGAGCCGATCCATTCGCGCTACGACGCATCATTCCGCTTTCACGCGGCGAATTATTGCGCAAAGTTTTTCACCGGTTGATGCAAAAAACCCGAGGTCGCGCGAAGAGCGCCAAGTAGGCGAAGGAATTTTTCTCCCATTTGGCGTTCTTCGCGCGCGATATTTATGCTGCCAGCCATTTCGACTCCAGCATTTGAAGCAACTCGCGGCCTTCAGTTAATCCTTCTCCCGGACGAATGACCTCGTTGTGATGCAGCAGATAGAGTAACGCCATTTCGCGTTCGATGCCGGCGATGTTGGCTGCGGCGGCGTAATTCTGAAATTCTGTTGAGTCAAATAATTTTTCCAGACGTCCAATCAACGCTGAAACCGGTTCATGCGCGACCAGAATTCGCGTTTGGATCACGTAATGGAACCAATCGTAACCGGGCAACCCGTTCAAATCTCCGCGTTCCCAATCAAACACAGTCCATGCGCCGACCAGAGAAACTTTGATGTTCCATGGCGCAAAATCGCCGTGAAACACTGCCGCACGGATAGCTCTGTTTTTGAAAAGGGTGGCCAGTTTGAGAAACAGCGGATGGGTGGGACAGACATTTTGAAGTTCGAACCAAACACGCGTTTCGGAAATCAAAAGAGTTCTATCTGTCCGCAACCAGGAACTCAGCAGACCTGGAATCTGGACTTCGTCGTTTTTCCCGGGCGAATCGCCGGGAATGAAATCTAAAGCCAGAGCTTCCGCCTGCGGCGAAGAATGGGCGTCACGCAAACGTGGAATGCCGGGAATGCTTTTCGCGTTCGTCAGGAAATGTTTTTCCAATTGGATCAGTTGCTTCGCCCGTTCGGACGTGCCGACTTTGACGATGGCTTCCGGTTTTCCTTCCCGGTTGAAAAGCAGAAAAATAAAACGGCGTCCAGCGGCGTTGGGATTGCCCGCCAAAATTCCGAACTCGAGAAATCCTCCGGCCAGATCGGAAAGAAATTTCGTCAGCGGATTCGCGGAAGAAACTGGAACTGAAATCTTCTCAATGCCAAACGGCAGCCGGGCGGCGAGCGTGAGGCACAATGCGTTTTTCGCCAATCGCCCGCGCGAAGTTTGCGCCGGATAAAGCGCAAGGGTCTGCGCCGCCAGACGTGCGTGGGCGGGCAATAGCAGAAATGGCCGAGCGCGTTTGCGGACCAGGCGCATTTCGATGGCTGACGTGGACGGCTCAGTCCCGGTCAGCAGGCGTTCCCAGAATTTTTCGGTTTCAGCCATTTTCGTTTTGCGGTTCGTTCGGCCATGAAATTCAAAACAGTTTTTTGAATGTCGGCGGCGACTTTGTCAGCGGGTTGATTGGCGTTGATGACTTTTCCGTTCTTTAATCCACTCACTATTTGGACATACGCCGCTCGCTGTCGCGCGGTTTCCTCCAAAGACACTTCCTGTTTGCGTTGTTGCAAAATTTCAGGCGGAGCATCGAGCAGGAAAACCA
>JBEEGR010000308.1:0-4229 GCA_041166985.1 Verrucomicrobiota bacterium
CAAAACCGGCGTGTCACCCAGATGCCCGAAATACAATTCACCCGCATGACCGCTGACGCCCGGTTTTGGAAAGCCGGGAATTTTTGTGTAAGAGATTTTTTTCTCCACGCGCAGTTCGGTGAGGACATGATGAAATCCGCTGCCGAGCACGATGGCGAGCGTGGGGCGAAGTTTGGAAATTTTTTTCAGACTCGCGGCGGCGGTTTGAGGATTGGGCTGCTTCATTATTGTTTAAGCTTCAAATCAAGCTCTGATAGCGAGAGAAATTCCAAACATCATCTTGTTTTAAACTTCAAAAAATCACCAGTGGCTTGTAGTTGGGAAAAATATAGCTGCCAAAATACCGGCGACAGCTGTAATAATTAAGATTATCAATAGAGTCTTGGGTTTGATTGACAGTGGCCACTTCATTGTTCCTTTCGTTTGGCTGACTTGATTTATTGCTCTGTTAAACTACTCTCTCCACTCGGTTTTTGATTATGCAATTGAATAATGACGAAATTCGCCGGTACTCGCGGCATTTGATTCTGCCCGAAGTCGGTCTGGCTGGCCAAAAGAAAATTCGCGCCACAAGCGTCCTGTGCATTGGCGCGGGCGGGCTCGGCTCGCCGATTGCGATGTATCTCGCCGCCGCCGGGGTAGGAAAAATAGCTATAGTGGATTTCGACACGGTGGATTACTCAAATCTCCAACGGCAGATTTTGCATACGGACGCCGACGTGGGCCGGTCCAAAGCCGAGTCGGCGAAAGAGACGATCAACGCGCTCAATCCCAATTGCGAAGTGGTCATTCACAACACGCGCATCAGTTCCGAAAACGCGCTCGACCTGATTCGGCCATACGACATTGTGGTGGACGGCACGGATAATTTCCCGACGCGTTATCTCACCAACGACGCCTGCGTGCTGCTCAAGAAGCCGAATGTGTATGGCTCGATTTTCCGTTTTGAAGGCCAGGCGAGCGTCTTCGCGCCGCATCTCGGCGGACCGTGTTATCGCTGTCTTTATCCCGAACCGCCGCCGCCCGGCATGGTGCCGAGTTGCGCGGAAGGCGGTGTGCTGGGTGTGTTGCCGGGCATCATCGGTTGCATTCAGGCGACAGAAATTTTGAAACTTGCCATCGGCAAAGGCACTTCGCTCGTCGGCCGTTTGATGTTGTTCAATGCGCTCGACATGAAGTTTCGCGAGCTCAAGTTGCGTCGCGATCCGCAATGTCCGATTTGCGGCGACCATCCGACGATCAAGGAATTGATTGATTACGAAATGTTCTGCGGCATCACGCCGGAACCGGCTACGCCTATGTCGAATCCAGATGAAGTGACGGTGCAGGAAATGAAGCGCGCGCTCGACGATCCGAAGCTCGGCATCAAGGTCATTGACGTGCGCGAGCCGGATGAATACGAAATCGCGCATGTGGACGGCGTGCCGCAGATTCCGTTGAGCCAGTTGCAGCAGCGGTTCACGGAGCTGGACCCGAACTCGCAATATTATATCCACTGCAAGAGCGGCGTGCGCTCGATGAAGGCATTGCACTTCCTGCGCGAACAAGGTTTTAAATATTTGAAAAACGTCAAAGGCGGCATCAGTGCCTGGTCGGATGAAATTGACCATAGCGTGCCAAAGTATTGAAATGGAAATCAGCAGGCTCACTACGGAACAACGCGAAGCGCTTATTGATTTGCTGATTGTCGCAATGT
Source organism: Verrucomicrobiota bacterium (assembly GCA_041166985.1). GTDB lineage: Bacteria > Verrucomicrobiota > Verrucomicrobiia > Limisphaerales > DASXHY01 > DASXHY01. The sequence continues at coordinate 1,697 of JBEEGR010000308.1, forward strand.
ATGCCGACGGACATCTTGATCTCATCGAAGACGCGCGCTTGAATCGACTGCTGACGGCAATGGGTTTTGAAACCGATTATGATCGGCAGCGGAAACTGGATGAAACCATCACCCGCTTGCGGGAATATTCTCAAAGCGCCGAACTGGCCCGCAAACATGCGGTGCAACTGGCGCGTCATTTTACCGACCCGGAGCAACGGCGTGGAGTTTTTCAATTGCTGGAACAGCAGATTAGCAGCGACAACAACGTTGTGCCCGCTGAACATCAGTTCCTTTCAGCCATCCGCGAAGTATTTCAAATGTAAGGAGCGCGGGTCTGCGACCCGCAGCGATTCCTGACAAATCGGTCAATGAATGACGCCGAGTTGCAGATTCAGAAGCGTTGCGGTTCAAAGAGCCGCGATCCGGCCTGGCCTTTCTTTCTACTTTCCTTTTGTCATTCCGCGAATACATTTGCCAACTCATGAACGACATTGATACCGAGAAATTGCAGGGGATTGCGAATCAGTTGCGGATTCACTCGATTGAAGCGACGACACAGGCAGGCAGCGGACATCCGACATCGTGCTGCTCGGCGGCAGATGTGGTGGCGGCGCTGTTCTTCGGGCACATGAAATACAACCCGAAAGATCCGCATTACTATAACAATGACCGTTTTATTCTTTCCAAAGGCCATGCGGCACCGCTGCTTTACGCCGCCTGGGCGGAAACGGGTTTATTTCCCACGAGCGAGCTTTTGAAGCTGCGCGAAATCGGCAGTGATCTCGAAGGTCATCCAACGCCGCGTTTGTCGTTTGCGGATGTTGCCACTGGCTCGCTCGGCCAGGGCTTGAGCGTCGGCGTCGGCATGGCGTTGTGCGCGCGACTGGATAATCTCGATTACAAAACCTACGTGCTGATGGGCGATGGCGAAATCGCTGAAGGCGCGGTTTGGGAAGCGGCTTCGCTCGCGGGCATTTACAAATTAAGCAATCTCGTCGGCATCGTGGATGTGAACCGCCTTGGGCAGAGTCAGGAAACAGCTTTTGGTCATCACATTGATGTTTATGCCAAACGTTTTGCGGCGTTCGGCTGGCGCGTCGAAGTGATTGACGGCCATGACATGGAGGAAATTCTCGAAGTGCTCGCGGCCGATGGTCTGGGTGAACAACCGCTCGTGATTCTCGCGAAGACTTTGAAGGGCGCTGGCATTTCTTTCATTCAGGACAAGGAGGGATGGCATGGCAAACCGCTGAATAAAGAAGAAGCAACGCGCGCCATCGCTGAGCTTCAGCCGAAAGCCAAGACCGGCACCGACGTGCCGATTCCGACGCCAACTCAATTGCCCGCTCCGAACAACACCGCTCCCGCGAGCTATCCGCCGATCAGTTACAAGATGGGCGATCTGATTGCGACGCGCGAAGCTTACGGCGCCGCGCTCGTGCGCATTGGCGAAGCGGATCCACGCGTCGTGGCAATGGACGGTGACACGAAGAATTCCACTTACGCGGAGAAATTTTACAAAAAATTCCCGAATCGTTTTACGGAATGTTTCATTGCGGAACAAAATCTCGTTGGTGTTGCCACGGGTTTCGGCACCCGTGGCAAAGTGCCGTTTGTTTCAACGTTCGCGGCGTTCTACGCTCGCGCTTTCGATCAGATTCGTGTGGCGGGAATTTCAATGGCGAACCTGAAACTCGTTGGTTCGCATGTTGGCGTCAGCATCGGCGAAGATGGTCCGTCGCAAATGGCGTTGGAGGATCTGGCGATGATGCGTGCGATTGTCGGCAGCACGGTTCTTTATCCGAGCGACGCGGTTTGCGCTGAGAAATTGCTCGAACAGATGGCACAACATCGCGGCATTTTCTTCCTGCGCACTTCGCGTCCAAAGACGCCGGTGATTTATGGCAACGACGAACAGTTCCCGATCGGCGGCGCGAAAGTGCTGCGTCAGGGCGACAAGGCAACGGTCGTCGGCGCGGGGGTTACGTTGTTTGAAGCGTTGAAAGCTGCGGACATATTGAAAGCGGAAGGCATCAACATCACGGTCATTGACGCTTACAGCATCAAGCCATTGGGCAAGGATGTCATCAAAGCCGCCGCGCAAAAGACGAACAACACCGTCATCACCGTGGAAGATCATTATGCCGAGGGCGGGCTGGGCGACGCGGTCGCAGGCGAATTGAGCGTGGACGGAATCAAAGTCCACAAGCTTGCGGTGCGGGAATTGCCACGTTCCGGCAAAGCGGAAGAATTGATGGCCAAATTCGGCATTGATGCCGCGGCGATCGTTAAAATGGTGAAGTCGCTTTAGCACAAGAATTTTTGGCTAGAGCGAGGGCCGACTGACCATACGCCGCGAGTAGTCATCTCGTATCGAAAATTTCAATCCTGTTTCATAAAAATTTCGATTGGGAGTGCCGGTAAATGGCTCGTTAGTGTAACGGCTATGAATACGACACGCCGGGTCATTGAAGTTATGTTGGGTGTTCTCGTGACAGTCAGTCTCCAAGGTTGTGGCACTATCGTCTCGCACTTGCCGCCACCAAAAGGC
>JBEEGR010000309.1:0-3215 GCA_041166985.1 Verrucomicrobiota bacterium
TCCTTTTGGCAAAGCCCGTTTTCGGGCGTAAGATTCCGGCATGAGCGCAGTCGAAATAATTTCGGAAATCAAGAAGCTGCCGCAGGCGCAGCAGCAGAAGGTATTTCGTTTCGTGGATGAAAATTTGCGCCGCGCCGAAGACCTCGTGGACAATGCCGCCGCCGAACGCGCGCTGGCGGAACCGGGCGAGAATATTCCCTGGAACGAAGCCCGCAAAAAACTCGGCTGGGCATGAGCCGTTACCGTCTCGAAATCCGTCCCTCAGTCGAGAAAACCCTTCGGAAAATCCGCGACCCCCAGCTTCAGCAACGCTTTGATGCCGCCTTTGAAAAGCTGGCTGAAAATCCCCGGCGTCCCGGCGTTGAAAAGATGTCCGGCTTCGGAAACCGCTACCGTTTCCGCGTCGGCGACTATCGCATCGTCTATGAAATTCACGACGCTGTTTTGCTGGTGCTGATCCTTGCCGTCGGCGATCGCAAGGAAATCTACCGTTGAATGAGTTCACACGGAGAAAACAAATCGCTGGCCTGGATCACCGGCGCGAACGGGCTGATTGGAAATTATCTTGTCCAGACCGCGCCACGTTTTGCCCCGCGCTGGCGCGTGCGGGCGGTGATGCGCGAACAGTTTGACCTGCTCGACTTCGCAGCGGTGCGCCGGGAATTTCTGAAAGACCAGCCGCAACTCGTCATTCATTGCGCGGCGCTGACGCATACGCCGACGTGCCAGGAAAATCCGGCGCTCACTCGCAAACTCAATGTTGAAGTCACCGCTCTGCTCACTGAGTTGACAGCGGAGATTCCGTTTTTTCTTTTCTCAACCGACTTGGTTTTTGATGGTCGCACGGGAAATTACGACGAAGCCGCGCCGATCAATCCGTTGACCGTTTATGCCGAAACCAAAGCCGCCGCTGAACAAATTGTGCTCGCGAATCCAAAACACACCGTCATTCGCACATCATTGAATCTCGGCACGTCGCCGACGGGCGATCGGGCGTTCAATGAACAATTGCGCACGGCAGTTGAACGCGGAGAAACGTTGAAACTGTTCACCGACGAATTCCGTTGTCCCCTCCCGGCTGAAGTTATGGCCCGCGCAGTTTGGGAATTGGCCGCTCAAAACAAACCGGGCTTGTATCACGTCGCGGGCAGCGAACGCTTGTCGCGCTGGGAAATCGGCCAATTGCTGGCAAAACACTGGGCGCAGTTATGTCCGAAGATTGAAGCGGCTTCGATAAGAGATTTCCGGGGGTTGCCGCGTTCCCCCGATTCGTCGTTGAATTGCGCCAAAGTTCAGAAACTCCTTTCCTTCCCCCTGCCCCGCTTGAGCGATTGGCTGGCAGCGCATCCTGATAAATTACGCTAAACGGTTTATCCCCATCCGTGCATGGCATCATAGCGGAAGGTGATGTTGTTGGTGCCATGGCTTTCCTTGTGCAGGGTTACGTGACCGTCTGGAAAAAATAAATTCTGTCCGCTGCCGTGCGCTTTCCATTTTTCCGTGTCCAATGGGTCCGCCGCGCCGCCGACACAATTTTGCGTGTAATCATCTTTATCCGCATCCTCGATGAAAAATTTATCGCCGATGGTGTCACCTCCCAGCACGAATGCGGTAGTGAAACGAATCAGCTTGTTGTTCACCGGAGCAAAACCATTTGTGATGACGAACGCCGCCCGGTCGCCATTGAAATAACTGAATTGCCATTTCTTATCGGAGGGACAGTGATAAACATTCGTGCTTTTCACGTATTGAAAAATCTGCTGCATCCAACTTTGAGATTGCGTGTACAGATCAGTCGCATTCCACGGGACATTCCCCCCGGAAATCGGATAAAAACCGTTATTGTCATCGGCATACATATTCATGCCGAGGTGAATCTGGTGAAGGTTGGATTTGCAATGCGTGCTCCACGCGCGCTGTTTCGCATTCGACAATGCGGGCAGCAGCAATGCCGCCAAAATTCCGATAATGGCGATTACCACGAGTAACTCAATCAGCGTGAACGCGCGCTTCATATTTTAATCAGACGCCACTGACGGAAATTTGTTTCAGACTTTTAAACGAATGATTTATTTTCAGCAACTTCTTTGATACCACGTCAAAGTGTCAGTTTCTCAGGCGAACTCAACTCGTTATCGCGGGCGCATTGCCCCCTCACCCACGGGCTATCTGCATCTCGGCCACGCGCGAACGTTCTGGACGGCGCAGGAACGCGTCCAGGCAAACGGAGGCGTGCTCGTGTTGCGCAACGAAGACCTGGATTCCACGCGTTACAAAATGGAATTCGTCGAAACGATGTTCGACGACCTCAAATGGTTTGGTTTCAACTGGGAGGAAGGACCGGATTGCGGCGGGCCGTTTGGACCTTACAACCAAAGCGAGCGAATGGAAATTTACCGCGACGCACTCGAACAATTGCGCGCCGGAGGATTCATTTATCCCTGCACCTGTTCGCGCAAAGACATTCAAACGGCCATCGGCGCGCCGCACGCTGCCGATGACAGCGAACCAATTTATCCCGGAACGTGCCGGAATAAAAGTGTTGGGTTGAAGACGGAGAGCGAATTACCTGACACTTCGCTCCTGACATCTGGTACGCGTTTCGCCTGGCGTTTCCGTGTGCCGAATGGCGAAACGATTTCGTTCGTGGATGGAAATTTTGGTGAACAACAATTCGTCGCCGGAAAAGATTTTGGCGATTTCGTCGTCTGGCGCAATGACGACGTGCCCGCCTACCAACTGGTCTGTGTGGTGGACGATGCTGCCATGCAAATCACCGAAGTGGTTCGTGGCGCGGATTTGCTCATGAGCACCGCGCGGCAGATTCTGCTGTATCGCGCACTCGGCTTGACGGCGCCAAAATTTTTCCACTGTAGGTTGATGACAGATGAGTCGGGCGTGCGGCTGGCCAAACGGCATGATGCTTTAAGTCTCAGAACTTTGTGCCAACGCGGAGATCTACCAGAAATATTGCGAGTGGCTTGGACGACGGTGTGACGGAGATTGTTGAAAAGTGACGGCCAAGCAGCCGCGGAAATAATTCCACTTGAAACCAAAGAGTTATTCAGCTTCCTTTTAATCAGGAAACAATCCTTTAACAGCGGAATCAATCTGGAAGGTCCAATCAGCCCGCAGCTTTTCGGGAGTGGCTTCGTACTGCTCCCAGGTAGCTCCGACCTTTTTTGAATTAAGATCCATAATCTGAGTGATATTTT
>JBEEGR010000310.1:0-3368 GCA_041166985.1 Verrucomicrobiota bacterium
CGGTCATCAAGCTGGCGAACCTGATTCTGGTTCAGGCCATCAAGGACCGCGCGAGTGATATTCACGTCGAGCCGTTTGAGCGCGGAATGCGATTGCGCTATCGCGTGGACGGCGTGTTGATGGACGCGACGCCGCCGCCCAAGCAGATGCAACTGGCGCTCGCCTCACGGTTCAAAATCATGAGCAGTCTCGACATCGCCGAACGGCGTTTGCCGCAGGACGGGCGCATGCGCGTGAAAGTCGGCGGCAAGGACTACGATTTGCGTGTGTCCATTATGCCGACGGTTCACGGTGAAAAAATCGTGCTTCGCGTCCTCGATAAATCAAACCTGTCCGCCAGCCTCGACAAGCTCGGGCTTGATCCCGACACCTTCCAACAGGTCAAAGCGGCCGTGGATGCGCCGCACGGGTTGATTCTTGTCACCGGGCCAACCGGCTCTGGAAAAACGACGACGCTCTACTCCGCATTAAACGAACTCAACAGCCCGGTTTACAACATCATTACCGTTGAAGACCCCGTTGAATTCCAAGTGCCTGGCATCAATCAGGTGCCCGTCAAAAAAGAAATCGGCCTCACTTTTGCCAACGCGCTCCGTTCCATTCTCCGCCAGGACCCGGACATCATCATGATTGGTGAAATCCGCGATACGGAAACCGCGGAAATTGCCGTCGAAGCTGCGCTGACCGGCCATCAGGTCTTGAGCACGATGCACTGTAACGACGCGCCCGGTGCGATTGCGCGGCTCGACGACATGGGCATCGCTCCATTTCTGATTTCTTCCTCTGTCATCCTGGCATGCGCGCAACGTCTCATGCGCCGCATCTGTTCGCATTGCAAAGAGCCGGTGGAGTACCCGCAAAAAATGTATCAGGACCTGAACATTGACCCGAGCGTGTTCGATGGCGTCACGTTATATCGCGGTCGTGGTTGCGACCGTTGCAAAAATTCCGGTTACGCCGGGCGCATGGCGATCATTGAAGCGATGACCGTTTCTGACGAAATCCGAAAACTTGTCATTGCGCGCGGCAGCACCCGGGAGATGGGAAAAGTCGCCATCGGCCAGGGCATGAGAACGCTGCGAATGGTCGCTTTGGACCGCGTGCATGATGGCGTTTCCACTTTGGAACAAGTGCTCGTGCTCACGTCGGCGCATTAAATTGTTTTGGGTTCGGAATTTCGTTACCGGGCAAATTCAACAGAACTCAAACACGAGATTCGAAAAATCCGCCATGCTCACACTCGAAGAAGCTCTCGCCGGGATTTTGGCCGCCCTTCCCGCCCCAGGCTCCGAGCGCGTCCGCGTTCTGAATGCGTTTCAGCGTGTTCTAGCTGAAGATGTTTTGGCTCCCGTGGCCTTGCCGACGTTTGATAATTCTTCGATGGATGGTTATGCCGCGCGTTCCGCCGATACGGCATCCGCGAATCCGCACCAGCCGGTTTCTCTCCGCTTGATTGGCAGAGTGGCGGCGGGCGAACATTTTCATGGAGAAATCAAGACTGGTGAGTGTGTGCGCATTTTTACCGGGTCTCCTTTGCCGGCTGGCGCGGATGCTGTCGTCATGCAGGAAGACACGCGAGTCGAACCACAATCGCCGGATGAAATTTTTATTCTCGAGCCGGTTAAGCCGTGGGAAAACGTTCGGTTTCGCGGTGAAGACATCAAATGCAACACTCTGGTTGGGCGTCCGGGAGAATGGCTGAACGCGGCGCGCATCGGCCTCTTAAATGCCGTGGGGACAGGGGAAGTCAGCGTCAATCGGCGTCCGCTCGTGGGTTTGCTGGCGACCGGTTCGGAATTGAAAGAAGCCGGCGAACCGCTGCTGCCGGGGCAAATTTATGAAAGCAATCGCGCCGCGCTCGCGCCCTTGATTCAAAACGCAGGTGGCATTCCTAAAATGTTTCCCATTGTTTCCGATGATCCCGAGGCCACTAGCATCGCGCTGGAAAAAGCGTTCAGCGATAGTGATATCGTGGTGACGTGCGGTGGTGTTTCCGTCGGCGAAATGGATTTTGTGAAAAGCGCCTTTGAGCAACTGGGCGGCAATCTGCAATTCTGGAAAGTCGCCATCAAACCCGGAAAACCATTTGTGTTTGGGCGCTGCGGCGAAAAATTTCTGTTCGGCCTGCCTGGCAACCCGGTTTCCGCGTTCGTCACCTTTTTATTGCTGGTCAGGCCCGCTTTACTGCGCTGGCAGGGCGCTCACGAACTCGGTTTGCCGGTGTCGCCCGGCACATTGTTTGAGCCGCTGGAAAACTCCGGGTCGCGCCGCCATTTTATGCGCGTGATTCTTGATTCCGAAGGCGGAGTCCGATCGGCTGGAATCCAGGCTTCGCACATTCTCAGATCACTGGCTTCAGCCAATGGATTGGTAGATGTGCCTCCGCAGACTTCGTTTCCCGTTGGAAGTGTCGTGCGTGTACTGCGCTGGGACTGAAATTAAAACCGGCGTTGCGGCGCGGAAAAATCCGGCCTCGGGGGCGCGATGCGGGTCGGCAGGGGTTTGGCAGCGACGGGGGCGAGGCTCGAAGGATGGGTGTCGGCGTTGCCTGCATTAATAGTTCCGACCATGGGATTGAAAGCGCGGTGCTGACTGGAGAAGGAATCTGAACCGCTGGCCGGCAGCAAAGCTCGGCCGGGCGTAACCGCAACTGCGGGTTGATCCAGATCCCAGATTTTTTTGAAATCGTTCATCCGGTCTTCGTGCACTTGTTTTTGTTCGCGTTGCAGTTTTTCCAGCGCTTCCGGGGACATCCCTTTGTTAAAACCAAAGACGTCTGAGAAGCTATCCTGCCGGGCGAGCGCGGCCTTGAAAACGTCAGGATTGGATCCGGAATTAAACACATTCTCCGATGCCGGATTTCCACCAAAAAAATCGCCCGTTAAACTGTTCGTTGCATCCTTGGCCCCAAAAATTTCCGACCGCTTGGTTTGATTCGTGGCGCGATTTGATTTTGACATGTTCTCGAAATACCGCTCCATCACGGTCGTCGGTTTTTTCCCGGCATCATCCGCGTCAGAATCTGTGGATTTTCCGCTGTCCCTGGAAGTCGTTCCCATCAGTTCTTCCGGGGTGCTGAACGCCCAGTTTTTACGAATATCGAGCAATTCCTTCTCGCGCTTGGTGAGCACCCGTTGCTGGGGTCGCGGTTGATAAACCGGTATCGGCGGAGCCATGACGCCATCCAGCGAACTTTTGGGATTAAAAGCCGGGCTTTGAAGTGTCTCTTCCAAATTCGGTTGAGCGGTTGTGTGCGCGTCAAACTGGCTTAGGTTGGGATTGACCGAGGGTGTTTCAGGTTCCGTAACGTCAAGGGGTTGCCCATGGGGACGCCGATCCGCAGCCGCCGCAAAACCCGCTGTCGCGAG
>JBEEGR010000311.1:0-4395 GCA_041166985.1 Verrucomicrobiota bacterium
AAGCCGTTGAACTCGGCGCGTGGAAAGAAGGCCGGCCGCTCGACCATGTGCCGAAAGGAAACTGGTGGGAAATTTTTGGCGACACCCAACTGAACGATTTGGAATCGCAAGCACTGAAAGCGAACCAGCAACTCAAAGGCGCAATCGCGCGTGTAGATGAGGCGCGCGCCACTGCGCGTGTCGCTCGCAGTGAATTGTTGCCGAGCCTGAATCTCGATCCGAGTTTTACACGCCAACGCTATTCGCCGAATCAGGTGCCGAGCTTTGGCGGTGTGACCGCGAATAACTTTAGCGCGCCGCTGGATTTGAGCTACGAAGTTGATCTTTGGGGCCGCGTCCGCCGCAGCTTTCAAAGCGCACGCGCTGATGCGCAAGCTACGCTGGCGGACTTTTATAATGTGTTGCTCACGCTTCAGTCGGACGTGGCGCAAAATTATTTTGCCATCCGCGCGCTCGATGCGGAGATCGCCACCGTCTCGGGAACCGTGGACTTGCGCAAAGAACAGGTGCGACTCGTGCGCAGCCGATTCAACGGCGGCATCGGCAATGAACTCGATATCGCTCGCGCGGAAACTGAACTTGCGACAACTGAAGCCGAAGCCGCGTCGCTCGCACGTCGTCGCGCTGAGTTGGAAAATGCAATTGCGATTCTCGTGGGCAACAATCCGTCGTCATTTCAATTGGCGGCTGGAACGAACAGTTGGAATCCGCAGCCGCCGGTTGTTCCTGCGGGTTTGCCTGCGGAATTGCTGGAGCGTCGTCCGGATGTTTCCGAAGCGGAACGCCAGCTTGCTTCGGCCAGCGCGCGCATCGGTGTCGCGAAGGCTGCGTTCTTTCCGGTGCTGACGCTCACTGGTTCGGGCGGATTTGTCAGCGGTGATTTGGATTCGCTGTTCAAATGGGACAGCCGCACCTGGTCAATCGGGCCAAGTCTTTCGCTGCCGATCTTTGCGGGCGGTCGCAATCGCGCGAATTACAAACACTCGCAAGCCGCGTTTACCGAAGCCGTCGCGCATTATCGGCAGCAGGTTCTCCTCGCGTTCGGCGAAGTGGAGAACAGCCTTTCAGGAACGCGCTATCTGATTGAGCAAGCCGCTGCACAACAACGCGCCGTCGCCAATGCGCGACGCGCCGCTGATCTCGCGACGGATCGTTATCGCTCTGGCATCGTGAGCTATCTCGAAGTGGTGGACGCCAGTCGCGATGCGCTTTCGGCTGAACGCGCCAATGCGCAGCTTGCGGGCCAGCGCCTGATTGCGGTGGTGCAGTTGATCAAGTCGCTCGGCGGCGGCTGGAATCAGCAACAACTTTTTGCCCGTGCAACTTTGCCCGATGGTCAATCCTCAACGGAGAAACGAAAATGAACTCGATCCTTGAAACCAACGAAACGAATTTTGAAACCGACGTCATCAAATCAACGCAACCGGTCATTGTGGATTTCTGGGCGGAATGGTGCGGGCCGTGCAAGATGCTTGCACCGGTACTCGGCGAAATTGCCGCTGAACAGGCCGAGCGTGTGAAAATCGTGAAGGTCAACGTGGACGAAAACCCCGCGCTGGCGCAACAATATAAAATTCAATCCATTCCGACGTTGCTCTATTTCGTCAATGGACTGGTGTATGAGCGCGTGGTCGGCGTCGTGAGCAAGAAGACGATTGTTTCCAAGTTGGAAGCAGTTGCGACACGCGCAGCAAACTTAAATCTCACTAATCAAAGCGTATGAAAACTTTATTGAAACGAACTGAATCGGTCAGAACGAAGAAACTCAATCCCGGACGTTTAACATCAACACGCCGTCAGAAGAAAACTGCGGTGACAGAAGCCGCGCCCATAATTGTGCTCCCAGACGAACCGGCTGCGCAAACTGAGCCGGCGGAATCAGCCGCCGCACGCGGAGACAATCTACAACTTTATCTCCGCGAAATCGGCCAGGTAAAATTGCTGACGCCACAGGAAGAAATCGCCCTCGCGAAACGAATCAAGAAAGGCGACAAGAAAGCGCGCGAGCACATGATCAAGGCCAATCTGCGGCTCGTCGTGAAGATCGCGCGCGATTACGAAGGTTACGGTCTGCCGCTGCTCGATCTCATCAGCGAAGGCAACATTGGTTTGATGAAAGGTGTTGAGCGATTTGATCCCGACAAGGGAGCGAAGCTTTCCACTTACGGTTCATGGTGGATCAAACAAAGCATCAAGCGGGCGCTGGCCAATCAGTCGAAGACGATTCGGTTGCCCGTCCATGTGGTGGATAAAGTCGCGCACATTCGTCGCGCGGAAGTGAAGCTCCGTGAACTGCTCGACCGCGAAGCGACCGATGAAGAGGTGGCGCACCATCTCGGATTGGACGCGCAGCGCGTGCGAAAGTATCGCGACGCTTCGCGAGCGCCAGTGTCACTGGATTCACCCATCGGCATGGAAGATTCCACTTCGATCTCGGAAGTGGTCGCCGATGCGAACGCCGCGGCGCCATTTGATCGGATTGTTCGTGAGAATGATACTGATTTGGTTAACCAGGTTTTGGCGACCCTGACTGAGCGAGAAAGTAAAATCCTTGCGCTGCGGTTTGGCCTGGAAGATGGCAAGTCAAAGACGCTTGAAGAAGTGGGTGAAGTTTTTGGCGTCACCCGCGAACGCATCCGCCAGATTCAGGATGAAGCCTTGAAAAAAATGCGCACGAAAATGGCAGAAAAAGATTCTTCCCGGGATGACAATCCTGATTGAATGACCTGCGCTGGCATGAATGGGAGCCAATACCGGGCTGGAACCGGTGGGCTCCCGTTCTAACGTTATTCCGTGACGGATTGCAGTGATGGCGGCCTCTGGGTGCAGAAAATAAATTCATATCAGCGCCGCAGCAGTTTTCGCGCGCTGCGACGTTGAAAGATCTGATCTGCCAGCACACCCAGCAATACGACCGCGCCCATGACGGCGAAGTTGAGCGAACTGGGAATGCCGAGCAGGTTCACCAGATTTTGCAACACGAGCAATAAAGCCGTGCCGATAAGGATGCCGACAATGGAACCTTCGCCACCGCGCAGACTGCAACCGCCCAGCACCGCCGCCGCGATGCCGTAAAGCTCGTAAAAATTTCCGTGGTTAGAAGGTGAAACAGAATTGGTGTAAAACGCGAACAGGATTCCCGAAACGCCGGTCAGCAATCCGGCCAGAATGTAAGTGCTCGCGACAATCCAGCGCGTGTTGATGCCGGAGAAGCGCGTTGCTTCCTCGTTGCGGCCGACGGCGAACAGGTAACGGCCATAAACCGAACGGTGCAGCACAATCCACATGATGATCGAAACGACAATCAACATCACAAACGGCATCGGCAGGCCAAGAAATTTTCCGTTGGCCAGACTTTGCAGAGTTTTGAAACTTCCCGCGTCGCCAAAACCTTTGGTCGTGTCGCTCGCGATGAAACGCGCGATGCCGCGATACAACAGCAGGCCGCACAAGGTCACGATGAACGGCTGCATCTTGAACCGCGTGATGAGCAGTCCGTGTCCCAGCCCCAGCAACATCGGCACTGCGAGAGCAAACGCCACTGCCAGCGGCCACGCCCAATGCCATTCGGTCAGCGCCAGCACGAGCAACATGCCGTTGAGCGCGATCATCGAGCCGATGGACAAATCAATGCCGCCCGTGATGATCACCAGGCCGACGCCGATGCTGAAAATTCCGTAAAGCCCGATCAGGTTCGCGGTGTTCGCCAGATTGGCCTGCGAAAAAAATCGCGGGTTTTCAAAGCCGGTGACGGCGCACAGAACCACGAGCAAAGCAAAAATTCCAATTTCTTTTTTCATTTCTTAAAAAATTTTCTTAACCACTAAACATACGAAGACAAAAAATTCAGGAACCCTTTTTGGTTCTTTGCCAGATCGTACAAATCAAAGCTCTCGCTACGTGCAGAACCGCTGCCGCGCCAAGAAACACCCACACGAACGAATCCTCGGCCATCCCACGTTTGACAAGAACATAACCAGCAACTACAGCGGCAGGCACAAGTGTTGGAATAACTGCAAATGCGCTATGTTCCGAAAATTTCTCCATATATATTTCGCCAAAGGTTGCCTTGCCCGATGCCCGGCTGCTTAAAACCTCATCTTCATAATCACCGAATTTCTTCTGACTTCGAAGCACTTCATTGATCGTATTTTTATCAAGATAGTCTCCGAGTTGCTGATCGAAAACGTGCCAATCAAGATGCTCTGCGATTTTGAAACAAAGCAGCAGTGCCGCCTTTTGACTAGAATTGGAATAGGCGGCTGGCACACTCACTCCAATGGAATCAATTATCTCCTCTTGTCCGGTATAGATATGCACAAACACCCGAGGCGATGGTTTTCCATAAGCAAAAACACCATCACTTTCACGGTTCACATGAGGAAGCGACTCAAT
>JBEEGR010000312.1:0-4962 GCA_041166985.1 Verrucomicrobiota bacterium
CTCGCGAATTTGATGCGTTTTTCGTCTATCATGACGCACCTTCGCAATTGCACTTAGGATCGCTCTCAGATTCCCCAAAGCACACGCACAGAATACTTAGCGCGGGTGAATACGAACTAACATTCGCAGTTCATTCGCAAAACCTCGGATATTCGAGTTCGACCTTTGCTCTTCATGTTTGTGGAGCAAGTGTTGATGATATCAAACTCATCTCCAAATCCGTTCCTGCACCGCCACCTGCTGTTCATTAACCGAGTTACCGTTTTATTTTTTTATGATTAACCTTTCATTCCCATTCACCGAAGAAAAAATCCGCTCGCTCAAACTGGGCGACGAGGTTTTGATTTCCGGCACGCTGTTCACCGGCCGCGACGCGGTCCATAAATATTTGCATGACGGCGGCCAGCTTCCGCCCGAGGTGAATCTCAAAAACGGAATTCTCTATCACTGCGGCCCGGTCGTCATCAAAGACGAACAAGGCAATTGGAAATGCACCGCCGCCGGCCCGACGACTTCGATTCGCGAGGAGCCGTATCAATGGCAGGTCATTCGTGATCTGAATCTGCGCGGCGTCATTGGCAAAGGCGGCATGGGCGATAAAACTGTCGCCGCGTGCGAGCAACATGGCTGTGTTTATCTGCACGCAGTCGGCGGCGCGGCGCAGGTGCTGGCGGAGTGCATCAAGAAGGTGCGCAATGTTTACATGATGGAACAATTCGGCGCGCCGGAAGCGATCTGGGAATTTGAGGTGGAGAATTTTCCGGCGGTCGTGACGATTGATGCGCACGGTCATTCGTTGCACAGAGACGTCTTCGCCGCGAGCCAGGCGGAACTGGCAAAATATCTTTAATTTCGGAGGGACGCGCTCTGCAAGTCCCAAACTTCTCCGGTAAATCAGGGACTCGTGGAACTCGTCCCTCCGACGGAATCAATCAACTCAATCCGGTGCTGATGCCGTCCGCCTTCAAACGGCGTGTCCAGCCAAAGGCGCACGATGTCGAGCGCGGTTTCCAAAGTCACCATGCGCTGGCCGATGGAAATCACGTTGGCATTGTTATGCTGACGACCGAGACGCGCGGATTCCGCGTTCCAACAGAGCGCGCAACGGATTCCCTTCACGCGATTGGCCGCGATGGCTTCACCGTTGCCGGAGCCGCCGAGCACGATGCCACGTTCGAATTCGCCGCGCGCAACCGCTTCAGCCACGGGCCGAATGAACAGCGGATAATCCACGGGCGCTTCTGAGTTTGTTCCAAAATCTTTCACCACGTGGCCGAGGCTCGTGAGCAATTCTTTGATTTTTTCTTTGTACTGAAACCCGGCATGATCTGAACCGATGGCGATTTTCATGGTCTGATACTGAAAGTTGCACGGCGCTTTCCGTTTGGCGAGCGCATAGTTAGATTGCTCCTATGCAATGCGCCATTCACGTCGCCTCGCCACCGCCAAGGCCGCTGATGATTTATGATGGCGAATGTGACTTCTGCAAATTCTGGATTGCCCGTTGGCAGTGTGTGACGACTGATGGAGTCGAGTATCTTCCCTTTCAAGACCCGCGCATCGCAGCGCAATTTCCGGAAATTCCACGCACGCAGTTTGAATCGTCGGTTCAACTGATTGAACCGGACGGCGCAGTTTATCATTCGGCTGAAGCCGTTTTTCGCTCGCTCGCTTTCAATCCACGCAAACGGCAGTGGATTCGTTGGTATGAGCGTTCACCAATGTTCGCGCGAATTACCGAATGGAGTTATCGCTGCGTGTCGCGGCATCGGAAATTCTTTTTCCTGCTCACGCGATTGTTCTGGCGCGTTCCAAAGAGCAAGGCGGGGTGAGTGGTCCACCCGCGCTGCTGAGTTCGGCGGATGATCAGCGCGAGAAGGCGCGCTCGCTTTGGCTGATTCGACTGGAAGCTCCGCTCTCCGTTTCCAGTTCGTTTTCCCGCCAGGCTTCAAATCCGCCGTCCATTTCCATTACGGGATAGCCTTGACCGGCGAAGATAACGCATGCGTGCGCCGCGAGATGGCACTGTTGGGTATAACAATACACAATGTTCGTGCCATCTTTCCGCAATCCCTGTGCATTGTGCCACGATCCTTTCGGAAGATTGATCGCTCCGGGCACATGCGCCTTGGCGAAATCTTCCGCTTCGCGCACGTCCACAACCACAATGTTATCGTGGGATTTGATTTGGTGTTCCACTTCGACCGGGCCGGTGGTGAAAGCGACTTTCTGTTCGAAAAACGTCTTCGCCCGCGCGGGATCGGGAATTTGATTTCTTGTTTGCATCATATTTCCTTTCGCTATTTGGTTTATCGCTGAATTTTTCAACGAAGTTAAAACCTAGTCCCGTCAGTTTATTCCTCAAGTGGCATTTCCTAAAAAATTATTCACAACACACAGCACTTGTGCCGGGATTTTTTTCTTCGATACTTGCCAGCAACGCAGATGCACAATGGAACCAGAGCCGTGAAATCCGAAAACAAGCGCAGGTCCATCCAGCAATTCCTGGAGCCTCTTCCCGGTCTTCCCGGCGTGCAGATGGAATTTCTCGGCTCGTTTGAGACTGGCGGCGAGAAATATTCCCTGCCCCGCTTCACCTTTCGCGGGCCAAACAGTAATGACCCGATTCGCATCGGCATTTTCGCGGCGATTCATGGCGATGAACCGGCTGGCGCGCTGGCCGCAGCACAGTTTTTATCCGAGGTTGCGGCGCATCCCGAAGTCGCGGAAAATTTTCTCCTGCACGTTTATCCGCTTTGCAATCCAACCGGCTTTGAAGACAACACGCGCCACTCGCGTCGCGGCAAAGATCTGAACCGCGAGTTCTGGAAACAATCCGCCGAACCGGAAATTGAAATTCTGGAACATGAACTGCGAACCCAACGATTTAACGGCATCATTCAGCTTCACGCGGACGACACGAGCGAGGGACTTTATGGTTTCGTGCGCGGCCACACGCTCACGGAAAACCTGCTGCGCCCGGCGTTGTTTGAAGCGGGAAAACTTTTATCGCGCAACGTGAACGCGACGATTGACGGTTTCGCCGCGCGCGACGGGATTATTTACGATCATTACGAAGGGATTCTGGCCGCGCCCGCGCGCATCGAGCCGGTGCCGTTTGAAATTATTTTTGAGACACCGCATCACGCGCCGATGGAATTGCAGGTGGAAGCGCTGGTCGTGGCGATTCGCACCATTCTCAGCGAATACCGAAAACTTATTTCGTTTGCCTCGGATATCTAACGTCACTGCGCGATGCGCTCGGGCTTCGACAGAAAATGGCGAATATCCGCTCAAATGTTTTGGGCAATAAACCCCAATGCTTCAACGGACTGTCAGCACGACAGTTTCTTATGTTAAGCCGTGAAAAATCCGTCGGTCGCAGTCTCAAATCCTGGGCGTTGCTGCTGTTTTGTGTTTCCCTCGCAGCCGCGCGCGCGGAAACGAATCTTACTTTTCAGCCGCTCAAAGCCAACAAGCTGGTCGGCATGAAAGTGGAAGACCGCGACGGCCAGGAGATCGGAAAGATGCGCGACATTGTCGTGGACATGCAGACGGGCCAAATCAAATTTGTCATCCTCGCCTCGGGCGGGTTTCTGGGAGTGGGCGCGAAACTGAAAGCCGTGCCGCCGCAAATTATGTCCGCGGCCACTTCCAAGCGGCACACGCTCGCCGCCAATATCGTCGAATTGCGCTGGAACAACGCGCCCACCGTAAAACGCGCGGCCATTATTTCGCTCGCCCAACCGGAGCAGGCGCGAACCATCAACAGCTTTTATGGCCAGACGGAAACCGCGCCGACAAACCGCGCCGGAGTTTTGGCCGCAACCGGATACGAAACCAACCGCCAGATGCAAAGCGGGCTGCAGACTTTTAAATTGGCCAGCGAACTGGTCGGGAAACATGTGGTCAATCGCCAACAGGAAAAAATCGGCGAAGTCCGGGACGTGCTGGTTGGTTTTAATGACCAGCAGCCGGCGTTGGCGATTGTGTCCGCAGAAGGTTTGTTTCGCGGGAGCGAACAGAATTACGCGATTCCCCTGACGGCGTTCTCTTTAAACAACCAGCAACTGGTGGTGGACGCCAACCGAACGCTGCTGGAACACGCGCGGACATTGGATCAAAAGATCTGGCGTTCGGGCAACGGCAGCAGCACGGAGATATTCCGATTTAAAGAAGTCAAGGCGACTGAATCCGCCCGCGGAAATTCACAACCGGCTTCTTCCCAGACAACAACGAAAAAATAAAGGAGCATTATGAAAAAACTCACTTCTCTCGAAGACCTGCTTCTGCATGAAGTCCAGGACTTGTACAGCGCGGAAAAGCAGTTGATAAAAGCTTTGCCGAAAGTCGCGGAACAAATCAGTTCACCGGAATTAAAAACCGCGGTTGAAGAACATCTTGCGCAAACCGAAGAACACGTGAACCGGCTTGAACAGGTTTTCACTCTGCTGGGCGCAGAGGCAAAAGCGACGACCTGCAAAGCGATGAAAGGCTTGTTAAAGGAAGCCGACGATCTGCTCGGAGAAGATGCGCCGCCCGCCACGAAAGACGCGGCAATTATCCTGGCGGCGCAGAGAGTCGAGCATTACGAAATCGCCAGTTACGGGACCGCAACGAAATGGGCGGCGAGTCTCGGACGCAGTGACATCAAACAATTGCTCGGCCAGACTCTCGACGAAGAAGAAAAAACCGACAGTCGCCTGAGCCTGCTGGCCGAATCGGGAATCAACCAGAAAGCCGCCGACGCTCAAGAGGAGTTTGCCGAGTAAATTTTCTGAACGCCCATAGCTTTACCAAGACCGGCGCTTTCCCGCGCCGGTTTTTTGTCAGACAAACCCCTATCAAAAATCGCGCTGGCGTCCGAATGACGCGGCTTGCTTAAAAAGCAATGTTGAGCGCGTGAGATTAATTAAAAGCAAAATTGTATTACCGATCGGCCGCACCGCCCAAATCGCCTTT
>JBEEGR010000313.1:0-4414 GCA_041166985.1 Verrucomicrobiota bacterium
CGCCTTACACCTTCAGTTGGAGCAATGCGATTGCTGGCATTTACACCCTGACGGCTCAAGCGGTGGATGATGACGGCTCCACAAACCTTTCGGCTGCGGCAGTTGTGACTATTGTTTCAAATCAACCGCCGGTCGTCAGCATTGTCTCGCCGACCAATGGGCAGACGTTCGTCAGCCCGGCCTCTATCACCATCGAATCAGTGGCGTCGGATTCCGACGGAGAGGTCATGCTCGTGGAATTCTTTGAGAGCACGAACAAACTTGGCGGACTCACCAATACTCCTTACCTGCTTGCATGGACGAACGTGCCCTCCGGTCATTATGCGTTCACCAGCGTGGCGACAGATAACCGCGGCGCGCGGTCCACGTCGTTGCCGGTCGAGATCACGGTCAATCGCGCGTCACTCGCACTCGCGCTTGTCAATCCGACCGCGACGGACGGAATGTTCAGCTTCAGCTTTTCAACTCAACCGGAGTGGACTTTCCACGTCGAGTTCAGCGACACGCTCGACTCGACCAATTGGATGCTCGTGACAAATATTGTCGGCGACGGTTCGGAGATTTTTATCCGCGAATTCTACACAAACCAGCAAAAATTCTATCGCGTCCGGGCGCAGTAGAAGCAAACAGGAAGGCTTTTTCCTTCCATTCACCTGTTAAAAATGATAGGCAACACCGATTGGATTGGCCGAGCATATTGCAGCATTGAAGTTTATGAGACGAAAGAGGTTTAGCGCACACCTGATTTTTATTCCTGTCGCAGCCGCGTTGATTTTTTTCGCGCCGAAGAGCTGGTCACAGCCAAACATCACGCTGAATAGTCCGGTGAACGAAACCTTTTTCGCGGCGCCCGCCACCATCAATCTGGATGCTTTCGCGGAAGATTTCGTGACCAACATCAGCAAGGTTGAGTTCTTTACCAATAATGTGCTGCTCGCAACGGTCACCAATACTTCAGGAGGAGAAACCTTCAGCGCCTCGTATTTGTGGACGAATATCCCGGTCGGTGATTATTCCGTCACCGCAATGGCCTCAAATGCCAATGGTCAAACAAACTTGTCAGACCCCGCTTGGGTTGTTGTGTACACCAATACCGGAGCGCTCGCGATTTCGATTAATGGAACGCCGCCCTTAGTCAACCTGACAACAAATGGCACTGCGGATTGGGTGCATTGGGGCTTGTACTGGGCAAATACTTTCAACCACAAGTCTGGTGTGGTTTCCCAAATCAGCAATTATCAGGTTTTGAATTACGGAACGCCCTATTCAGACCAGCCCGCCGGTGTCGCTTACACCTGGACGGACGGCATGCCCGTTAACTCTGCAACCGGAACGAGCGAAGGAGCTTTTACTTACGATGGCGAGTTTCAGTTTACGGTTGCGGCCAGCACCAACGCGATTCCGCGAACCCTGAAAATTTATCTGGGCGCAAGCTCTTCGCAGGGGAGATTGCTGGTCTATTTAAGCGATTTCAGCGCGGCTCCGATCTCGGATACTTCAGTGGTGCAACATGCGGGAACACGAAATGACGTTTATACTGTCACTTTTCGTGCCGCAGCCACGAACCAATTTCTTGTGATCCGATACGGCATCCAAACCATTAATTATATCGGCACGGTGAACCTGCAAGCTGCGACGCTCACGACCGGCAATTTGCCGCCACAAGTCGCCATCACCAACCCGGCAGCTCATTCCGTCTATCAATATCCCACAAATCTCGCGATGGATGCGGCGGCTTCGGATGCGGATGGAAGCATCAGCAAAGTGGAATTTTTCGACGGCGTCACGAAAATCGGAGAACTGACGAGCAGCCCATATCATTTCATTTGGACCAATACTCCCGCCGGCCTTCACAGTTTGACCGCGCGCGCCACGGACAATGGCGGAGTGACATTTACTTCATCTGCGATTGACACTTTTGTGGCTACCGGCGGCGGTTTTCTTTCCGGCAGTTTGAGCGCGCCCACCAATTCTGTGGACCTGACATCCAGCGGCCGCACGGATTGGGCGCATTGGGGCCTGGTGAATTTCAACAGCTTCGATCATCGCGGTTCAGTGGCGCAACGAATCAGTGACGCAACCAAAATTGGCGGCGGGCCACTCAACCGACTGACCGTTTATCCAATTGGTTTCAGTTGGACCAACGGCACACCGACAGCACAGAGCGGCGGTTCAGGCACGGGAATTTTTATTTACGGAGCGAACAAAGGTTTCCAGATCACTGCGCCCGCCGACACATTGAAGCGCCGTTTGAAATTATACCTCAGTGCCTATGCGGCGCTCGGGCGACTGGAAGCATCGTTAAGTGATGCGAGTGCCGTGTCGTTCGTGGATTATTCGGTCAGCAATGTTTTTAACAACAGCTACGGGGTTTACACGATTGATTACGCGGCGGCTTCCAGCAACAAAACGCTGACGGTCAAGTTCACCGCGCAGGCCGCTTACGAATCCGATTATGGCAACGTGACCGTGGAAGCCGCGACACTCGCCATGCTCGACAGTGATCTTCGCAAGGTGCAAAAAACTGGAGATGTTTTTAGTTTTTCATTTCCTTCTGACGACGCCCAGCCTTACGCGCTGGAATACACCACCAATCTGGTTGCGACGAATTGGACGACGCTCACCAACTTTTTCGGCAACGGCGTATTGACGAATCTCGTGGACACATCCGCCACAAACACGCAAACGTTTTACCGGGTGAAAACCCAGTAACCGCATCCATGAGCCAGCCTGCAACCACAAATGCTGGAGTTTGGACGGAAGGTTCGCCGCCTGCCAACGTGCGGCTCGGTCCGAATACGCTGGTCACCGATCACCTCGCTTTCAAACGTTTCCACAGTAAACACATCGACGCGCTCGTCATCGGCGCGCATTGCACGATGGATGGAGTGCATTTTGATTTAGGTGAGCAAGGCCGCATGGTCATTGGTGATTACTGTTATTTCACCAACGCCGTCCTGCTCTGCGAATTGGAAGTGCGTATTGGCAATTACGTTGTCATCGGGTGGAACACGACGATTGCCGATACGGATTTTCACCCGCTCGCGCCCGCCGAACGAATCGCCGACGCCGTCGCCTGTTCCCCGATTGGCAAAGGACGTCCGCGCCCTGAAATCGCGAAACGGCCGGTGATTATTGAAGACGATGTCTGGATTGGTCCGAACGCAACGATTCTCAAAGGCGTGCGCATCGGCGCGGGCGCGTGGGTTGAAGCCGGCTCATTGGTCACGCGCGACGTGCCGCCCCGCGCGCGCATCATGGGCAATCCGGCGCAAATCATCGGAGAAGTGCCGTGATGAAAAATCGCAAACTCGAATGGGATTGGTATCCGGGCACAATTCCCGAAAATGTTCTCGTGGATGAAACGGCCTACATCGAAACCACGTTCAGTTTTTTATTTTATCGCAGTGAGTTGAGCGGCGGGGTTGAATACGGGCGCGGCGCGTCCACTTATCTCGGCACGATGTTTGACGTCGGCCCGCGCGGACGCGTGAAGCTTGGCGAATGCGCTTTGGTTCACGGCGCGCGAATTATTTGCGACGCGGAAGTTTCGATTGGCGATTACGCTTTGATTTCCTGGAACGTTGTGTTGATGGATACCTATCGTTTGCCTGTGAATGCGAGTGAACGTCGCAAGGAACTTGAACTCGTTCCCGCGCGCCAGTTACGTCTCGCCAGTGCGAACGTGCCGGCCAAACCGATTCGCATCGAGCGCAACGTCTGGATTGGCTTTGATGCCTGCATCTTGCCCGGCGTGACGATTGGCGAAGGCTCGGTCGTCGGTGCGAAATCTGTCGTGACGGAAAATGTTCCGCCCTTTACTGTCGTGGCGGGAAATCCAGCGCGGCCAATTCGCCAGCTTGATTCGAAAGAACGAACTCACCATGCCTGACCAGCCACCCAGCAAAGGCAAGATCATCGTTTTCGGAATCCTTTTTTGGTATCCGCTTGCGGGCGTCACCTATCAGTTTCTGCATTACCTCATCGGTCTGCGGCGGCTTGGTTACGATCCGTATTACATCGAAGATTCCGGACGCTGGATTTACGACCCGCGCATCAATGATCTTTCGCCGGACGCCAGCGGCAATATTGAAGCCGTCGTTCCGGCATTACAGGCGCACGGCTTCGGCGACCGCTGGGCGTTTCGCGGAAAATATCCCGACGGAAAATGCTACGGCATGAGCGAGGCGCAAATCGAACAACTCTATCGCGAGGCCGACGGGTTTCTGAATGTCACCGGCGCGCAGGAACTTCGCGACGAACATCTCGCCATCAAACGCCGCATTTACGTTGAGTCCGATCCGTTCGCCTTGCAGGCGAAAGTCGCCAATGGCGATGCCGACACGATCAAAATGCTCGCCGCGCACGACACACTTTTCAGCTTTGGCGAAAATCTCGGCGCGCCGGATTGCAC
>JBEEGR010000314.1:0-8617 GCA_041166985.1 Verrucomicrobiota bacterium
CGGGATTTTTTGCGGCTCGCCATGGATTTGTGAACGATGCCGGTCTTGGCGGCTTTATCAAAGGCGGAACTCACAGCGCGCAGAGCTTTGGTGGCGTCTTCTTTTTTACCGGCGGTGACGAAAGCCAGGTATCTTTTTTCCAGGGTGTGCAGGCGGGAGGTGACGCTGCGATTGCGGGCTTGTTTGCGGGCGCTGCTGCGCATCCGGCGTTCGGCTGATTTCGTATTCGGCATAAATTAGTTCGTTTTAATTTCGAGCGCGAAACGGTAGCGCAACAGTGGCCATTGTCAACGGTGAAGGTTTGATAAATGTTGGTGACGCGGAACGGGTTTCGTAGCGACGAACAGTTCTTTCGTTGAAAATCTGACGGCACACGGGAACTTGCGGGAGAGCGCCCGCGTCCAAATCGCTTGCGTTTTAAAGTTTTTGTTGGCAAGGAAATGGCTTTTACTGGCATCATCGGTGTTGTTCACCGCAATTTAAGAACCTGAAAATGCACAAGGCACTCAAAGTTTTGCATCTCGAAGACGACCCAGACTTTATCACTCTGGTTTCTTCCATGCTGGAAGATGAAGGGCTGCTCTTGCAGGTCACACCGGCCACGACGTATCAGGATTTTCTTGCGCAACTGAAGCTGAATCAATTCGACATTATACTCGCGGACTATTCGCTGCCGACGTGCAATGGAATCCAGGCCCTGCACGCCGCGAGACAACTCCATCCGCAGACGCCATTTTTGCTGATTTCGGGAACCATTGGCGAACACGCGGCCATTGAGAGTCTCCGCTCGGGCGCCACCGATTATGTGTTGAAAAGCAAACTGGAACGGCTCGCGCCCACCGTGCGCCGCGCGGTTCAGGAGGCGGAGGAACGCACGCAACGCAGGCGCGTGGAGACGGAATTGGTGCGGCGAGAAAAATATTTTCGCACCTTGAGCGAATACGCGCTCGATGTGCTGACGATCCTGAGTCGCGAAGGAAACTTTCAATACAACAGCCCGTCGTTGAAATCAGTTTTAGGCTATGAACCGCACGAGGTGGCGGGCCGCAATGCTTTTGATTTTGTGCATCCGGAGGATGTTTCAAATACGAAAATGGCGTTTCAGCAGGCGTTGGAGCATCCCGAACTGACGATCACACAGGAGTTCCGGTTTCGTCATGCGGACGGCTCGTGGCGGTATCTTGAAACGGTGGGGCAAAATCGCCTGGCCGATCCGGAGATTGCCGGCATGGTTTTGAATTCGCGCGATATCGGGGGACGCAAGCGCGCCGAGGCTGAATTGCGCCGGAGCGAAACGCAGTACCGGGCGATCTTCGATGGCAACCCGGTGCCGATGTGGATTTCCAGTCTCGATACGTTTCAATTTCTGGAAGTGAATGAAGCGGCGCTCCGCCATTACGGTTATTCACGGGAGGAATTTTTAGGCCGCACCACGCTCGATATTCGTACGCCGCAAGAAGTCGAGCGTTTGAAGCAGTATGTCGAGACCGACATCGTCAGGAAAAAACCTGAATCGGGAATCGGCCATGCGGGATTATGGCAGCACCGCAAAAAGGATGGCGGCCTTATTGATGTTGAAATCACGTGGTATGTCATCCTGTTTAACGGTCGCGAGGCGTTGCTGACGATGGCGAACGACGTGACGGAACGAAAACAGGCGGCCGAAGCTTTGAGAAAAAGTGAAGCGAGCCTGGCTGCCGCCCAGCGCATTGCGCATCTCGGAAGCTGGGAGTTGGATTTGATCACCGTGGGAAATGAAACGCATCGCAAAGAGCTGCGCTGGTCGGATGAAACGTTTCGAATTTTTGGTTACGAACCGAAAACGGTCGCCGTAACGGAGGAACTTTTTACTCAGGCCGTTCATCCCGATGACCGCCAGCGCATCGAGGACGCGATTATGCACGCGCTTCGTAAAAAGGATATTTACGACGTGGAGCATCGGATTATTTTAGGCGCCGGCGAGGAGCGAATCGTTCGCGAGCGCGCCGAAATTGTCCTGGATGAAACCGGGAATCCAATTCAGATTCGGGGAATTGTTCTGGATATTACCGAGCGCAAACGCCTGGAAGAACAATTACGACAGTCACAAAAAATGGATGCTATCGGCCAGTTGGCTGGCGGCGTTGCGCACGATTTCAACAATATCCTGACAGTGATTCACGGCCACGCGTCGTTGTTGTTGAACGACGAACATCTTCCGCAAACGGCGGCGCGTTCGGCGCATCAGATCGCCCAGGCGGCCGAGCGGGCAGCGGGATTAACGCGGCAGTTGCTTACGTTCAGCCGCCGTCAGGTGATGCAGCCTCGGCGTCTGGATTTGAACGAGGTGGTCAGCAACATGACAATGATGCTGTCCCGCATCGTGGGCGAAGACATCAAACTGCAATTGAATTATTGGCCGCAAGCGGCATTTGTGCAGGCGGACGCGAGCATGATGGAACAGGTGCTGTTGAATCTGGTGGTGAACGCGCGCGACGCCATGCCGAAGGGTGGGCAACTGGCCATCAGAATCACTGTCGCCAGTCATACGCCGCAAAGGCTGGCTTATCATTCGGAAGCGCGCCTGGGAAAATTCGTTTGTTTGAATGTCACGGACACCGGGCTGGGTATCGCCCCGGAAACGTTGCGGCGTATATTTGAGCCATTCTTCACCACCAAGGAAGTCGGCAAAGGAACCGGGTTGGGGCTGGCCACCGTGTACGGCATTGTCAAACAACACCAGGGCTGGATTGAAGTCGAAAGTGAGCCGGGCAAAGGGTCGGTATTTCGCGTTTACCTGCCAGCCAGCGAGGAAACGGACACGGTGGGTGAAATCAAAGCGCCTCCGGCGAAAATCAATGGCGGGAACGAAACGATTCTGGTGGTGGAAGACGAATTTGCCGTGCGTCAACTGGTTTGCAGCATCCTCAGCAGTCGCGGCTATAAGATTCTTCAGGCTGAGTCAGGTGTGCGGGCGCTGGAGGTCTGGCGCGCTCATCCGGGGAAAATTGATTTGCTGCTCACCGATCTGGTGATGCCGGATCGCCTGAATGGAAGGGAACTGGCGGAGACATTGCTCGTGGAACGTCCCGATTTGAAAGTTATTTTCACCAGCGGTTACAGCGCCGATGTCGTGGGGAAAGATTTTGTCCTGCAACACGGATTGCATTACCTGCAAAAGCCTTACGATCCACAAAAGCTGGCTTTGACAGTGCGTGATTGTCTCGATTCATAAAAAACGCGACTGGCGGGCATAAAAGACTGGCTTTTCACCGTTCGACATTATTATCTTCCAACGAAGGCGATGGCAAAAAAACGGATTTTAGTTGTGGACGATGAACCCTTTGTTTGTGACGCAGTCCGAATGATGCTCACGTTCGACGGTCACGATGTCATGACCGCGAACAGCGGCAAAGACGCCCTCGATTTATTTGATCAACATCCCTTTGACCTCGTCATCACCGACTTTGCCATGCCGGCCATGAAAGGGGACGAACTGGCGGTCGCCATCAAAGCGCGTTCCCCGCATCAACCGATCATCATGATCACGGCGTATGCCGAAATGCTCGAAGCCTCGGGAAAAAAAATGCCGGGCATCGATTTTATTATCAGCAAGCCTTTCCTTCTGGAACATCTCCGCGAGGCGCTTAATAAAGTTTTGCCCGCCACGTCTTGAGGCTGATTGTTCTCCCATAGTTTCCCCGGTGAGGGATTGCGTAGTATGCCCCAATTGTTCTCACACCCTTCCTGTAGCATTATATTTTCAGTGGAAAACTGGAATAGCAAAATGAATTCCGAATCTGTATCCGTTCGCAGCAATGCCTCCCCGGCACAAGGTCTTCCTCGGTTTGCGGACGTGAACACCATGGCTCTCTCACTCGTTCAACAGATTTGCCAATGCGTCATCGTCGCGGCGCTGGCCCTGGCCAGTTATTTTTTTGTTTCCCATTTTCTTTTTCAACGCGTGGAGGTGGTGGGCGTCAGCATGTCCCCCACGTTGCACGACACCGACCGATATTTTGTCAATCGTTTGATGTACCGTGTGCGGGAACCGAAGCGTGGAGATATCGTCGTCGTCAAAGATCCGGACGGCGTCTATGTCGTAAAACGAATAATCGCGCTCGCCGGGGAATCCATTTACTTCAAAGACGGGACTCTTTTTATCAATGGACGGCATCTGGCGGAACCCTATCTGCCGGCTGGCACCCACACTTTCACTTTTGATAAAATCCAGAACGAGTTGATCACCTGCGGCAAAGATCGTTACTTCATATTGGGCGATAACCGGAGTAACAGTCTCGATAGCCGCGCGTATGGCCCGATTTCCCGCCAAAACATCATCGGTGTGATCCTGAATTAACCTGGGTCCGACCCCGCGAAATTGACATTGCCTGCCTTTCGCGCTCACGATAATCTTCCTCAGAATTAAGCAGAACCATTCATTCGGAATCATCGGTTGTTCTTCCGCTGAAGTGGGTTTATGAGGATTTTAATTCAGCAAAAAGAAAGCGGTCTTTACTTTCAGGACATTGGCGCCTGGACCGCGGATTGGAATCTGGCGATGGATTTCCACAATTCCACCGCCGCCATTGATTTCTGCGTTGCCAACAAAATCCACAACATCCAGCTCGTCTTGAAATTCGAAGAACAGCGTTACGACATCGTCCTCCCTGTTCTCGCCCAGCCGTCGGCACGCGGCTCTCACAAAAAAAATCTCTAGCCCGCCCGTCAGCCGCCGCTTGCTTAAGTTGATGCGCTGATTATCCTGTCAACCATGAGCGCGACATCCTTTGACGTGACCAACCACAGCCGAATTGCGGAACTGGGCCAGCGCGTGCTGGCCGGGGGCGCAATCAATCGGGAGGAAGGTTCCTGGCTTTTTAACCTCGAAACTTCCGCTGACATTCTTGATCTGCTGTCCTGGGCCAACCGCATCCGCGAACAATTCAAGGGCAACAAAATTCATCTCTGCTCCATCGTCAACGCCAAGGCGGGCGCGTGCTCCGAAAATTGCAGCTTCTGCGCGCAATCGTCGCATTACCAGACCGGCTCGCCGAAATATGGCTTCATCGAACCCGAACCCATGAACGAAGCCGCTGATGAAGCGAACAAGAATCAAGTCACTGCCGTCGGTCTCGTCGCCGCGTGGAAAGGGCTGAATGAAGGCCCGATGCTCGATGAAGTCTGCGACCGCATCCGCGAATTGAAAGCCGGTGGCAAGACGCGCCCCGACGCCTCGCTCGGCATCATCAAGAAACAGGAAGTCGCCAACCGCCTGAAGGAAGCCGGGCTTGAATGTTACGGCCACAACCTCGAAAGCTCGCGCCGCTTTTTCCCGCAGACCTGCTCCACGCACACGTTCGACGACCGGCTGGAAACCATCGGCTATCTGAAAAAGGCCGGCATCAAGATCTGTTCCGGCGGCATCATCGGCATGGGCGAGACGCGCGCCGACCGCTGCGACCTCGCGTTTGAATTGAAAGCCATCGGCGCGAACGTCGTGCCCGTCAACATCCTCAATCCGATTCCCGGCACGCCGTTTGAAAAGCTCGCGCCCCTGCCAGTCATGGAAATTTTGAAGACCATCGCGTGCTTCCGTTTCATTTTGC
Source organism: Verrucomicrobiota bacterium (assembly GCA_041166985.1). Classification (GTDB taxonomy): domain Bacteria; phylum Verrucomicrobiota; class Verrucomicrobiia; order Limisphaerales; family DASXHY01; genus DASXHY01. The sequence continues at coordinate 5,589 of JBEEGR010000314.1, forward strand.
CGCGACAGGAAATCATGATTGCCGGCGGCCGCACCGTGAACCTGCGCGACGCGCAAAGCATGATCTTCATGGCCGGCGCGAGCGCGCTGATGGTCGGCAACTATCTCACCACGCTGAACCAGCCCGTCGAAAAAGACCTGCAGATGCTCAAAGACCTCGGCCTCGATCCGAACTGGGACAGCCACGATTTCAGCGATCAGGAAGAAGGCGGCTGCGGATGTGGAAAAGAAAATTGCGAGACGGAAATTGCTGAAAGTTTTGCCGCTCAAGGTGCATGAAACCAAATGTCTTTTTGGGAGCAACGATTGAAGGCATTAAAGCCGAAGGCGACTTTGACGCATCAGATCAAATTGATAAATTTCATTATTTTACAAATGAACCAAGCGAGATAGCAAAACGACTCGAAAGTGCTCCATCAGGATTTAGAAAAAGCTTCGGTGAAACAAACTACAATTCGCTTTTGAATTTTGATGCTGCTGTCTTTTGTCCAATAGATGTTGAAACTGATAGCTTGTTGAACAAATTACTAGAAAAACTTCCTCCACATTCTTTGGTTGAAGCATTTCATTACCGGCTTATTGCCTTTGTTCAATTCCTTTGGCTTGTAAAAGATTCCGACGCATATATTCGCCACGTCCTTTGCATTACCCCAAAGTCTGTAAAATTTTTCAATTCCATAACCAGCTTCACCAGTCATAAAGGCGAAATTGGATCGGTAACATTTAGTCGCGATGAGATTAAAAAGACGATGCGTGTTCTGGACAATTATCGAACAAAGGTGGAAAACGAAAAACTTTTGAAGCCTAAAGAGCTAAAGCGCACCGGGGGATTTCCAACAGCATTTAGTGCCGACCAATCACGGCTGGCCAAAGCACTACTCGTATTGCAGGTAGTTCGAGAATCCAAAGACCTAGCCTTAAAAATCTCGCACTACTGTGCTTGCTTTGAAATTTTATTTCTGACCAAAACCGACGATGGCGGTATCACTCATTTGCTTGCAGAGAGAATGGCCTTTTTTCTTTCTTCTTCACACACAGACCGCACCGCTGTTTATGAAGATGTGAGGGAAGCTTATCGTATTCGCTGCGGAATTTTTCATGGCAGATTTCTTGGGCCAGAACGACAGGAACGATTGGAAAGAATTTCTAGCAGATGCGATGATTTCTTGCGTGAAACTCTTCGGCGGATTCTTACATCGCAAGAATTTGCTGACCTCTTTGCTGACAAGGAAAAACCCTTCGACAATTACTTCAGAGATTTGATGTTCGGAGCATTTCCCAGCACCGTAGGCGCAACATCTTTGTAGAAACCAAACCAAAATTCCCCCGCCTTCGTCTGACTACGGCGCGACAAGCCAGCCCCGTCGGGGCGGCATCATCGGTTGTAGCGGCGCTGTGTCAGCGCCGTCGTCGGTCACAGACCGACGCTACAGGATTTCGCTCCATCCATCAGTGTTCGTCGCAGAAAGCGGCAGAGGGCTGCCGCACTCCAAAACGCTCCGCGCGGCACGCCAACCCTCAAAAACGCGCAGCGTCTTGGACTGCTCCAGCCCTCTGGAGCTTTGTTGAGTCACCAGCAACCAGACGGTTCCCGCATAAATCCAGCGTGAAATTCGTGCAATGGACTCGCTCGCGTGCGCTTGCCCGGCCTTGCGGCCTTCGGTTTCACCGAATTCCTTTCGCCGCTTCCCAAGCGGTTCAAGTCGCATCAAAAACTTCTTTGCGTCTTAGCGCCTTTGCGTTGAACTTCTCCGCGTGCAGAAACTCGGCAAAAATCTGGATCGTTATTGCGGCGAACTAATTGATATTCAGCAAACGCTTCGCGACATCGAAATCGCGGCGCAAGCGCACGGCTGGAGTTCGGAAACTTTTTATCAGACGCCCGAGTTTAAACTGCTGGCGTTCCATCGGAAATCATGCACCACGCATCCGTCTTCGCAAAGCTACGACGCGACAAGCCACGCACCGCGCATCTACATCAGCACCGGCATTCATGGCGATGAACCAGCCGGGCCGTTGGCGGCGTTGCGTTTGTTGCAGGAAAATAAATGGCCGGACAATATGGACGTCTGGCTTTGTCCATGCCTGAATCCAACCGGCTTCAAACTCAACTGCCGCGAGAACGCCAAGGGCATTGACCTGAATCGCGAATACCTGAAACCGGTGGCCGAAGAAGTCTCGGCGCACATCGCCTGGCTGAATCGGCAGCCGAAATTTGATCTTTGCCTGTTGCTGCATGAGGATTGGGAATCGCACGGTTTTTATCTTTACGAACAGAATCCTGAAAAAAAACCTTCGCTCGCGGAACCGATGATTGCGCGCGTAGCGGAGGTTTGTCCGATTGATCGCTCTGAAATCATTGAAGGCCGTCCGGCGAAAAATGGCATCGTACGTCCGAACATTCTGCCGCAGGAACGTCCCGATTGGCCGGAAGCGTTTTATGTCACCACCCACAAGACGCGGCTTTCCTACACCATCGAAGCGCCGTCTGACTTCGCATTGCAAACCCGCGTCAACGCTTTAGTCACCGCCGTAAGTGTCGCGCTCGAAATCGTGTCGAAGCAAAACCAATCCGCTTGACTTGCTCCACGATTTTCCGCGTTCTTTCAGCAATGTCAGCCAGCGAAACAACGCCGACCAACTCAGTCGCCGATTCAGCAGCCGGGCAGGGGAACTGTCTTGCCAGGAAGCAATTGTTTGGCGTTCTCCTCGGTTACTTCGCGCTGCAAATCGTTTTGCGAGTTCTGATTTCCTCCAGTGTGGACCTTGATGAATCCGACCAGTTCGTCCTCACGCAAAAATTAAGCTGGGGTTACGGCTCACAACCGCCGCTTTACACGTGGCTGCAGTTTTTCTTTTTCAACATTTTTGGGATGTCTGTTTTCTCGGCGGCGCTGTTGAAAAATCTGCTTCTGTTCTGCACGTATCTATTCACCTATTTGAATGCGCGCCTGATCACCCGCAGTCATCTGTGCGGCGTGGCGGCGGCGGCGTCGCTGGTTTTCATTCCGCAAATCGTTTGGGAATCTC